>JBFGJL010000273.1:0-3211 GCA_041577235.1 Acidimicrobiia bacterium
ACGGCGCGATCGACCTGGTCATGGCGTCGGCCAGCCGGGGCAGAGCACGAGAACCACCCCCCCGCCGTCCCTTTCCAGCCACACCGCGTGGCACTATCGCGCAGAGAGTGGTGGTAGTCAAGAGCGACCGGGCGGCGGCTAGGTTCCGTCCGTGGCCAAGACCAATGCGGCCCGGCTGCTCGAAGCAGCCGGCGTCCCCTTCGAGCTGCGCTCGTTCGACGTTCCCGTCGGGGAGGGTTACGCCCGCCGGGTAGCCGACCAGATCGGCCTCCCGCCCGAGCAGGTGTTCAAGACGCTGGTCGTGCGGGGAGACCGGAGGGGCGTGTGCATGGCGGTGGTCCCGGCCGGGGCCGAGCTGGATCGGAAGGCGCTGGCCGCCGCCACCGGCGACCGGAAGGTCGACCTGGTGGGGGTGAAGGAGATCAGGGCGCTCACCGGTTACGTGCGCGGTGGGGTCACCGCCATCGGCATCAAGCGCAGCTTCCCCGTGTATCTCGACGAGAGCGCAACCCGGTTCGACCGCATTGCCGTGTCGGCCGGCAGCCCCGGCCTTCAGATCGTGATCGGGAGCGACGCCTATCGCACGATCTGTGAGGCGACCCTGGTGGCTCTGGCCGCCCCGAGTCCGTAGCGTAGGAGGTCGGCGGGTTGGGTCGGGTGGCCCGTCTCATCGCCTCGGTCGAGCGAACCCGTCGCCGACTACCGTAGGTCGGGAGCCAGCAGCCGTCAGCGCGCCCGCTCCGGAGGCGAAGCCGATGCCCGATGCCCTGGTCACCGAGATCGAGGACGCCTACCGGCGCCGCACCCCTCGCTCGGCCGAGTATCACCGCCGGGCTCGGGCCTATCTGCCCGGGGGCGATACCCGCTCGGTGACCTTCTTCGAACCCCACCCGCTCTACGTGGGCGAGGGCCGGGGAGCCTGTCTCACCGACCTGGACGGGCATGTGTACCTCGACTTCCTGGGCAACTACACGTCGATGGTGCACGGTCACGGCCACCCGGCCCTGATACGAGCCGTGACCGAGCAGGTGGAGGTGGGCACCGGCTACGCCGCCAACCACCCTCACCAGATCGCACTGGCCGAAGAGATCTGCCGTCGGCTGCCGGGGGTGCAGTCGCTCCGCTTCTGCAACTCCGGGACCGAGGCGGTGATGCACGCGCTGCGGCTGGCCCGGGCCTTCACCGGCCGGCGCAAGATCGTGAAGATGGAAGGCGGTTACCACGGCAGCTCGGATCTCACCGAGATCAGCGTCACCCCCGATCCCGCCCGAGCGGGACCGGTTCGCTCGCCCCGGGCGGTACCCGAGGAGCCCGGGATCCTCGAGTCCGTGGTGGGTGACGTCCTGGTCGTCCCCTTCAACGACTCGCAAGCCCTGGAGGCCACCTTCGCCCACCACGGGGCCGATGTCGCGGCCGTGATCGTCGAGCCCATGCTGGGAGCGGCCGGCACGATTCCGGGTGAGCCGGAGTTCCTGGCGACCGCTCGCCGGATCTGCGACGAGTATGGGGCGCTGCTGGTGTTCGACGAGGTCATCACCGTACGACTCGGAGTGGGTGGCGCCCAGGGCCACTACGGGGTCCGGCCCGACCTGACCACCCTCGGCAAGGTGATCGGTGGTGGCCTGCCGGTGGGAGCCTTCGGGGGACGGTCGGACGTCATGAGCTTGCTGGCCCCGCCCGACAACGTGATGACCCATTCCGGCACCTTCAACGCCAACCCCCTCACCATGGCGGCGGGGCTGGTGGCGCTGCAACTGCTGGACGAAGCGGCGGTGGCGCGCCTCAGCCAGCTCGGCACCCGCCTCGCCGCCGGGTTGCGGAACGCATTACGCGACGAAGGGGTGGTGGCCAGGGTCACCGGCCTGGGCTCGCTGTGGACGGTCCATTTCACCGACTGCGAGGTGCGGGATTACCGAGGGGTGGCAAGCGCCCATGCCGAGACTCGGCGCTTGTTCCATCTGGGGTTGATCACCCAGGGCGTG
Organism: Acidimicrobiia bacterium; assembly: GCA_041577235.1. Classification (GTDB taxonomy): domain Bacteria; phylum Actinomycetota; class Acidimicrobiia; order Spongiisociales; family DATADW01; genus JBFGJL01. Next base: position 1,983 of record JBFGJL010000273.1, read on the forward strand.
TTCATCGCTCCCCGGGGGATGTTCGCCGTCAACACGGTCATGACCGAGGCGGAGGTGGACACGGCGGTGGACGTGGCCGGGGAAGTGCTGCGGCTGCTTGCGCCCTACCTGGCCCGCGAGGTCCCCCGCCTGCGGGCAGCGTGAGGAGGTGGCGTGATCGAGGTCGATGTGGCGGTGGAGATCGACCGGCCACCGGAACGTGTCTTCCAGTTCGTGGCGGATTTCGAGAACAACCCCATCTGGCAGTCCGGCATGCGCTCGGCCCGCTTCACTTCCCCGGCGCCGCTGGCGGTGGGCTCGACCTATGAGCAGGTGGCGAGCTTTCTGGGGCGGGAGGTGGTCTCATCGTTCGAGGTGGTCGCCTACGTGCCGGGACGAAAGGTGGCGGCCACCTCGGTGGGAGGATCGTTCCCGATCACCTTCACCCGCCAGGTTGACCCAGTCGGGGCCGGGTCGCGGGTGTCGGCCCACATCGAAGGCGACGCTCGTGGGTTCTTCCGGATCGCCCGGCCTCTCCTTCGGTGGCTGGTGCGGCGCTCGATCCGACGCGACTACGCCAACCTGAAGCGCATCCTGGAAACAGAAGGGCGGTAGCCGGCCGGCCAGGTCGGGCGGCGACCTAGGCTCCCTCTCGGACCGAAACCAGCAGCCCGGCGACGATGACCACCTGAGCGGCCAGGGCGATGGAGCCGGCCGCGGCCAGTCCGACTCCGATCGGAATGGGGAGCGCCACCGGGAGGAACGCACCCAGCACCCAGGCGATCTGAAAGAGGGTCTCGGCTCCGGTGAACACTCGACCCCGTTGGGGACGGTCCACCGTCTGCTGCAGGAGGGCATCGAAGCCGAACTTGGCGGTTCCCCATGCCACTCCGGCGGCGGTGGCCAGCACCAGCGCCGCCACCAGACCGAACACTTGGGCGGTGATGAAGGCGGCGGCCGCCTCGATGGCCAGCGCCATCACCACGGTCGGCTCCTCCCGCAGCCGTCGCTCCAGCCACGGGGCCAGGTGGGAGGCGAAGAAGAAGCCGAACCCGGCCGCCGCCAGCAGGGCGCCGAACTCGGCCAGGGCGGCCTCGGCCTCCCGAAAGGCGAAGGCCAGCAGCAGGACCAGGAACCCGTTGAGGAACCGGACCACGGCGGTGGCGATCAGCGAAAGCCGGAAGGGCCGCCCCAGGGCGGGCACCGCGATCGAGGAGGTGTGGACGTGAGGGTGGTCGGGCTCGGGGGGA
>JBFGJL010000274.1:0-3204 GCA_041577235.1 Acidimicrobiia bacterium
CGCTGCAAGTCGGTGGCATTGCCGTCGCCGTCGGCGTCCCGCAGCGAGTAGATCACGTGACGAGTCCCGGTGGGATGGCCGGCCGGCACCGCCCGGGTGTGGAAGTCGAGCGTGTTGCCCACGTTGGCGTTGCCGGGGAGAGGCGCGCAGATCTTCTCGGCGCTACGGAACTCGCGGTCGATCCGCTCCAGGGCGATACGGACGCTGTCGTTGGAGCGGGCCGCCCCTTCGAAGTCGCGAGTGGCGTTGACGCTGGCGCTCAACGTCTGGGTGAAGATGATCCCCACCACGGTCAGGAGGAACACCGCCACCAACACTTCGGTGAGGGTGAGTCCCCGATCTTCGGAGTGGATGCGGGCGATCATGGGGCGGCCTCCGGGTCGGCGTAGACGGCCGAGGCGGTCAGGCCGCCCAGGTCGAAGGTGAGCACGATGTCGTACAGCTCCCGCCCCAGCACGTTGTCGAAGACGTTGTAGACCAGGGTGCCGGTGACCATGCGGGAGGCCACCATGTTGGCCTCCATCAGGTCGCCGTTGAGGTCGAGGGCGTTGGTGTAGCTCCACCCGTTCACCTCGAGCTGCCCGGACAGCGTGTAGGTGACGCGGGGAGCACCGGCCGGAGTGATGCTCTTCACGATGGGGCCGACCGGGATGACGGTCTGGGCGGCGCCGCCCTGGCCGGTGAGGGGCTTCACCGCCGGATCCCACTTCACGTCGTACTGGCCGGTGGTGGGGTTCCACACCTCGATGCGGAGGTCGCGGGCCACCACGAGGCTGTGGATGCTCACCGGCGAGCCCTGGCCCGCCGCCACCACCGTGTTGTTCTTGAAGTCGGGGAGGGTCACCTTCACCCAGCCCTGGAACTTCTTGGGCTTGGCCTTGGTCTCCTCGGCGTAGACCTCGTCGTAGAGGAGGTAGGCGACGTCGCCGTCCCAGCGGTAGGAGGACTCGATCTGGTCCAGCTTGGCGGCGGTCTCCTTGCGGTCGACGGTGCCCTCGTACTCGATGCCTCCCGCCGTCCCCCGGATCACGAACGGGAAGTCGAACCGGGTCTTGCTGAGGGGGAATCCGGCGGCGGCGTAAGCAGCCTGGACGTCGGCCTCCAGGTACTCCATGAAGCCCAGGGCGTGCTGGTCGGGTCCCAGGAAGATCCCTTTGCCGTAGGGGAGCTTGTCGGGGGTACCGGCCCCCGGGTCGTGCTCCGTCCACGCCTGGGCGGAGATCGACCCGGTGTCGAGGTCGGGCGAGATCACCACGTCCAAGTCACCGGCGGCGGTGATGTCGGCGGCGGTGAAGTCGCTCGGACGGAGGCCGTTCATCACGAAGGCGGGGGTCAGACTCTGGAAGGCGGCCGCGCCGTCGTTGAGGGGTGGGGCGGAGGCGGCGTCGTTGTCGGCCGGCTTGAAGGACTCGACCGGATCGACCCGGGTGACCACGTCGTCGGCGGTGCCGAGGAGACCGTCGAGCCCGGCCCAGGTGACCGATCCGGAGGAAGAGCTGGACCGAACCGTCGCCCCCGACACGTAGTCGCTGGTGGCGGTGACCGACATGCGGGGATACACGTAGGCGGCCTTCAGATCCTGTCGGATGAGGCCGGCCAGGTAGCCGGTGGTGCCGGCTGCTCGTCCGGTGATGCTGATCGAGCCGCCGTCCAAGGCCACCAGCCCGTCGATCAACGGCTGGGAGGGGGTCAGGAAGGGCGAGACGATGGTGGTGAGCCGCACCTCGTCACGAAAGCCGCGCGGGGAGAGCCACTGGACGACGGCGGTCAGTCGCCGGTACCGCTCGGTTTCGGGATCGGCCGGGTCGGAGCGAACCGAGGTGATGAAGATGTAGCGATCGAAGATGGTGTCATCCCGCTCCACCTGCTCGTGGAAGTTGAGGAAGGGCTTGAAGGCGTCGGCGTTGGCGAACACCACCACTTCCGGGCCGAACTTGTACTCGTCGGTGCCGGCGTTGTAGGTGAGGTCGCCGCCGAAGTCGGGGATGTAGCAGCCGATCTGCTCGGTGAGGCAGTCGGAGCCCTTCACCGAGCCGGCCAGACCCATGTGCGACCACTCCAGCGACCGGGCCCGCTCCAGCAGCTCGGAGGCGAAGGCCGACGCCGCCGACTGGCGCTTGGTCTCGATCAGCACCCGGGTGCCGGCGTCGAAGGTGCGCAACAGCACCAGCATGAGACCGAAGACGATGACGAGCGCAACCATCGATTCCACGATGGTGAAACCGGCTTCGCCGTCACGGGGCGAACGGGAATGTCGCATACCCGTGCGTATCGGCGCCGGCCGGCTCTCCCCTTAGCCCTCGCCCCTGCACATCCGGGGTTTCTCCGAAGTGACTAGTCCTCTCCCCCGGCACGGGGAACCAGCCGATAGGCGTCGAACACCCCATCCACCGTCCGCAGATCGCCCAGCAGTTTCCCGACCTGGCCGGGGTCGGACAGCTCGACTTCGTAACGAAGGATCGCCACCCGGTCGCGGTTGGTGGCCGAGGAGGAGGCGATGATGTTGCCTCCGAGGTCGGAGATGGCGGAGGTGACGTCGCGCAGCAGCTTGGTGCGGTCGATCGCCTCCACCTGGATCCAGATGGCGAAGCGCCCCACCCGGTCCGGAGCCCAGGAGACGTCGATCATCCGTTCCCGGCGCTCTCCCATGGCGGCGATGTTGGTGCAGTCGGAGCGGTGGACCGACACGCCCCGTCCCACCGTGACGAATCCGACGATGTCGTCTCCCGGTACCGGCGCGCAGCAGCGGGCGATCCTCACCCACATCCCGTCGAACCCCTCCACAACGATTCCGGTCCCACCGGTGGTGGTCTGGCGGGAGGTCGGTGACACGGGCAGCGCCTGCTCGTCCTCCTCTTCGGCCGGCTCGATCGCTCGCATCAGGCGGGTGACCACGGTCGCCGCCGCCACTCCCCCTTCGCCCACGCTCACGAACAGGCCGTCGATGCCCCGCTGCCCGAGCTCGGCCGCCACCTCGGCCAGGAGTCGGTCCCGCTCTCCCGCTCCCAGGCCGAGGCCCTCCTTGCGGAGCAGTTGGAACACCTGCTCGCGACCTTCGGCCAGCGCCAGCTCTCGCCGCTCCTTCGAGAACCACTGTTTGATCTTGGCCCGAGCCCGGGAGGTGCGCACGAAGCCCAGCCACTCCCGGCTGGGCCCGGCGTCGGGCGACTGGGAGGTGATGATCTCCACGATGTCGCCCGACTC
>JBFGJL010000275.1:0-3199 GCA_041577235.1 Acidimicrobiia bacterium
CGCACGGCCCGTCGGGGAGTGGAGGCGATCGAAGTTCGCTTCGTCGAGCTGGAGCCGCTGACCGACCCCGAGGAAGCCGACCGCCTCGATCAGGTGTTCCGCCGGCTGCGGATCCGGCGCGGCGACCCGGCGGCGCGCGGCGAGGTGGTGGTCGAGGGGTTCTACGAGGTGGGGTCGCAGGACCAAGCTCCCCTCGGGACCGAGTCGGGTCTGGCCATTCCCGACGGCGAGGGAGGGGTCGATCTCTACGCCTCCTCCCAATGGGTGCACGTCGACCACGAACAGATCGTCGCCTCCTTGGGTCTCCAACCCGATCAGGTGCGCTGCCACCCGGCCGGGGTGGGGGGAGCGTTCGGGGCGCGAGAAGACGTCAGTCTCCACATCCACCTGTGCCTGCTCGCTCTTCGCACCGGCCGCCCGGTCAAGATGGTCTACGACCGGGCCGAGTCCTTCAGCGGCCACGTTCACCGCCATCCCGCCCGCATGTGGTACCGGCACGAGGCCGACCGGGACGGTCAGCTGATCCGGGTCGAGGCCCGCATCCTGCTCGACGGCGGGGCCTACGCCTCCACCACTGCCGCCGTGCTGGCCAACGCCTGCTATTTCGCGGTGGGTCCCTACCGGTGCCGCACGGTGGAGGTGGATGGGGTCGGAGCCAGGACCAACAACCCTCCGTGCGGGGCGATGCGAGGGTTCGGGGCGGTCCAGGCCTGCTTCGGTTACGAGTCGCAGATGGATCGGCTGGCGACGGCGCTGGCCATGGACCCGATCGAGCTGCGCCGACTCAACGCCCTGGCCAGCGGCGACCGTCTCCCCACCACCGGCCAGGTCATCGAAGATCCCCTCCCCACCCGCCGGGTGTTGGACCTGGTCGAGTCGCTCCCGCTACCGGATCCGGACGCCGGTGACGATCCCCTCCACCTGCCGGGCGGAACCGGCCTGACCACCCCCCGGACGGCCGTGCGGCGGGGGGTGGGCTACGCCCTCGGCATCAAGAACCTGGGCTTCTCGGAAGGATTCGACGACTACGCCGATGCGCGAGTGGTGCTCACCCCGGCCGGGGCAGAGGTCCACACCGCCGCGGTCGAGGTGGGGCAGGGTCTCACCATGGTGTTGCAGCAGATCGCCCGCACCGCCCTGGGGATGGAGACGGTGGCGGTGGTACCCACCGACACCTCCCGGATCGGTTCGGCCGGTTCCACCTCCGCCTCCCGCCAGACGCAGATGACGGGAGGGGCGGTGCTGGCGGCGTCGGAGCGCCTGCGGGAGAAGGTGTTGCAGGAGTGGACCGGGGACGGGCTCGACGACCGCGGCGTATGGAGGGACGGGCAGCTGATCGCCTCGCTGGCCGACGTCTGCGCGGACGGCCCGATCGCCGAGCAGGTCGTCTTCCGGCATCCCCCCACCGAGCCTCCCGATGTGCATGGGGGAGGCACCATCCACGCCGGATTCGCGGTGGCCGCCCACCGGGCGGTGGTGGAGGTCGACCCCGAGCTGGGGCTGATCCGGGTGGTCCGAGTGGACACCGCCCAAGACGTGGGAAGGGCCCTCAATCCCGAGTCGGTGCGGGGCCAGATCGAGGGTGGCATCCTGCAGGGGGTGGGGCTGGCGGTGATGGAGGAACTGGTGGTGGAACAGGGTCGGATCCGTAACGCCAGCTTCACCGATTACCTGCTCCCCACCTTCCTCGATGCGCCGGCGGTGCAGGCGATGCTGGTCGAGGAACCATCATCGTGGGGACCATTCGGGGCAAAAGGAGTCGGGGAGCCACCTACCATCAGCTCGACCGCGGCGGTGGTGGCGGCGGTGAGAGCTGCCTGCGGGCGAGAGCTCACCCGGGTCCCGATCCGCCCGCAGGACATCGTCGGCGTGTGATGCCGGACGGGTGCCGGCCGCCTTCAGGACAGATTGGCGTTGAAGACGGGGATGGCTCGATGCCGAAGGTTGAATGATGGGTGATCTCACCAGGGCGTTGGCCTAAGCGCTCAGCGCGGTTCGGGAGGCGATCGGCGGTGCGACCGGGGTGGAGGCTGCCCAGCTGGCGGTGACCCACCTCCGGAAGGTGGCCGGGGAGGCGGTGTTTCCTTCGATCTATCGGCTGGAGGCGGGGCGCCTGTGGTTGGTCGCCCAGGCCGGCTACACGGGTGTGTTCGACGGGATCAGCCTCGAGCGGGGGATCATGGCTCGAGCCGCCCGGACCGGGCGGGTCCAATTCGTGACCCGGGCCGAGGACGAGCCCGAGTTCCTGTTCGCCCAGCCGGGCTTCGTTTCCGAGATCACCGTCCCCCACCACGGTCATTTGGTCAACGTCGAGACCACCGAGCCCTTGGGCGAGACCGTCGTCCCCGGATTCGACGAGCTGGCCCGATTCGTGATCGAGCGTCTGGAGGAAGAACCCGACGCCGGGCGGGTGAAGGTGTCGATCACGCGGGCGCTGGGCCCGATGGTCGGCCTGGCCAGCCCCGAGCTGATCGCCGAGTACGCCTGCCGCCTCGCCGCCCATCACCTGGAGTTGTCGGTGGCCCAGCTGGTGATGACCTGGCCGGAGCGGCCCCCTCTCTCCGTGTTCTGGCGCCGACCGGGAATGGAGAGCGGCCCGCTACCGGTGGACGTGGTCATGGAGACGGTGGCGGCCCGGCAGGCCTACGTCTCGTGGATGGGAGACCGTCCCGCCGGTTTCCGCCATTGGCCAGGGTTGGCGGAGGTGGTGGTGCTGCCCATCTTTCGGCGGGGCGAGCTGTGCGGCGGGCTGGTAGGGGCAGCGCCGCTGATCGAGCCGCAACTTGAGGCCGAGGCACTGGCCGCCATCGCCGCCCACACGTCGGCCTGCCTCGACCGGGCCGCCCTCGAGGACGAGCTCTCGGAGGCCCTCGCCTCCCGGGGCGACTTCATCGCCGCCATCAGCCACGAGCTGCGGACGCCCCTGACCGCCATCGTCGGCTACAGCGATCTCTACATGGCGGGGGCGGCGGTCTCCCCGGCCGAGGCGAGCGAGTTCGTGACGGCGATCCGTGACAACGCCTCGCACGTGCTGGAGTTGGTGAGCGACATCCTCGACGTGGCCCGGGCCGACGCCGGCAAGCTGGCGGTGCGGGTCGACGAGGAGGTCGACCTGGCGGCGGCCGCGGCCGGGGTGCAGCCCACCCTCGCGGCCCTCGCCCCTCCCGAGGAACAGGCGGTGGAGATCGAGGTTCCCGCC
>JBFGJL010000276.1:0-3190 GCA_041577235.1 Acidimicrobiia bacterium
GCCCGCTCGGCCGGCACCCAGCCGTGGCCCGCTGGGTGCTGCGGCCGGTGCTGGCGCGGCCGATGATGCGGCGCTACCTGCGGGCAGTGGTGGCCGGTCTCAGGTGGCGGGTAGAGACCGGGTCCCCGGTGCAGCGCAATCAGTTCGGAAGCCATCCCTGGTTCAGCCAGTCGGTGTGAGGTCATCCAGTGCTGAGGCCGCCCCGGAACGGGTCTACGGTCGGGTCCACCTACAGCTCACCGGTGAGAAGCTGCAAGCCGATGTCGGGGACGGCTCCGGCTGGCCGGAGGCCCAGCCGGGCTCTGTACCGGCAGCCCGTGGCACCGGCGGCCGGAAGAAAGCGGCTGCCGATCGAGCGGCCAGGGTGGATACTGCGCGAGACAGTCCGCACCGCCGGCCGTCGAGCGGACAGCAGCCTGCTCGACCGCGGCGCCGTTCGAGGAGGGACGATGACCGTCGACTCCACGGATCGCACTGCCAGCCGTTTCGACGTCCGCTCGGCCGACGGGACGACGATCGCCGTCTGGGTGGAGGGCGATGGTCCGGCGCTGGTGATGGCCCACGGAGCGTTGAGCGACCACACCACCTACGGCCCGCTCGTGGCCGAGCTGCGGCACGGCGTCACTTCCTTCATCATGGACCGCCGGGGCCGGCCGGCCAGCGGTGATGCCGAGGACTACACCATCGAGCGGGAGTTCGAGGACGTCGCCGCGGTGGTCGACGCCGTCTCCGCCCGCACCGGAGGACCCGTGGCGCTGTGGGGGCATTCCTACGGAGCGGACTGTGCAATGGGCGCTGCCACCCTCACCAGCAACCTCCGGCGACTGATCCTCTACGAGCCGGGACTGCAAGCCGCCTACTCGGCCGCGTCGATCGAGGCGGCCGAGCAGGCGGTGACCGCCGGTGATCGGGAGGGGGCGCTGCAAGCGGTCCTGGTGGGGATCGTGCAGTTGACCGAGGAGGAATACGAAGCAGCCCGTTCGAGTCCGGTGTGGCCCGGGCGGCTCGCCCTGGTTCCGACCCTCCCCCGAGAGCTGCGGGCGGAGGTGGGGTGGGTCTACCAACCGGGCCAGTTCGACGGGATCACCGCTCCAACCCTGATCCTGGCCGGCTCGGAGAGCCCGCCGGTGCAGAACGAGGCAACCCAGCGGGCGATGGCGGCGATCCCCAACGCCCGGATCCGGGTGCTGGACGGTCACAGCCACGTCGCCCACCAGACCGATCCCGCCCTGGTGGCGAGCGTCATCAGGGAGTTCATCCTCTAGCGCCCGAGTCACTGCCTGCGGCGCCACCGGCGGCCCGGCGGGCGGGTGTTCTCGGCCGAGCTGGCTCGCCTTCGATCAGTAGGTTTGGCGACGGCGTGAGAGGAGGGGTTGGTGGCCGACAATCGAAGTGTGGTCGATCGGTACGCCCGAGCCGTGCAGGACCGGGACTGGCGGGCGGTCCACGCCATGCTGCACCCCGACTACGTGGGGGAGTTCCCCCAGTCCGGCGAGATCATCCGCGGCCGCGACAACTTCGAGGCGATCTACTCCCAGATGGAGGAGCAGCTTCCTGCTGCCGAGCACCTCGAGACGACCGGCGAGCCCCCCCAGCACGTCCAGGTGGCGGCCTCGATGGGCTTCGGGATGCCGATCATCGTGGTCACGGGCGGCGGGGGCGACAGCTACACGGTCTCCGGCGAGGTCGAGTATCCAAACGGTGACATGTATCACGTGGTCAGCATCCTCCATCTGCAGGACGGACTGATCGATCGTGAGACCGTTTACTTCGCCGAACCCTTCGAACCCCCGCCCTGGCGGCGCCAGTGGGTGGAGATCACCGCCACCTGAGCCAGGCTGGTGCCGATCAGGCCGCGCCTGCCGTCCTCCTCCCCAGGACTGCGGGCGACGAGGGTCGCTCCGAGTATGGTCTCCGCGGTGCGGACCACCGACGGCGACTTCGAGGTGCTTCTCGAGCCGATTTCCGCCCGGTGCCACCCGGCTCGTGACCAGCCGGCGGTAACCGGCCGCGGCCGCCGGTGAGCCAGGCCCTGTCGCACCGCCCCCGGTGGGGCGACCTGGTCGCCGGGATCAGCGTCGCCCTCATCGTCGTACCGCAGGGCCTGGCCTACGCCGAGCTGGCCGGGCTCCCTCCCTACTACGGGTTGTACGCCGCCGCCTTCCCCCCGTTGGTGGCCGCCCTCGTTGCCTCTTCCCGCTACCTGCAGACGGGGCCGGTGGCGATGACCTCTCTCCTCACCTTCGGTGCTCTGGCCGAGTTGGCCACCCCGGGGAGTCCCGAGTACGTCGAGCTGGCCCTACTCCTGGCCTTGGTGGTGGGGGCCATTCGGCTGGTGCTGGGTTTGGCCAAGGCGGGCGGCATCAGCTATTCGATGTCCCACCCGGTGGTGCTGGGCTTCACCACCGGTGCCGCCCTGCTGATCATCGCCTCCCAGTCGGCAGTGGTGGTGGGGCTGGTGGACCCGCCCCCCGATCTGCTGGGCCGGCTGTGGGCGGTGGTGACCGACCCGGGCGCCTGGCAGTGGCAAGCCGTCGCCCTGGCCATCCTGACCGCCGGCATCGTGGTCGGCTCCGGCCGGGTCCATCCGCTCCTTCCCGGGGTGCTGATCGCCGTTCTGGCCGGGCTGGCCGTGGGATCTCTGACCGGCTACGTCCCGCCGCTGGTGGGGGAGATCCCGGCCGGGTTCCCTCCCATCTCGCTGGCGCTGCCGTGGAGCGAGCTTCCCGTCCTGCTGGTGCCGGGGGCGATCATCGCCGGGGTCGGCTTCGCCGAGCCCACCGCCGTGGCGCGAACCCTCGCCGCCCAGGATCGTGAGCGCTGGGATCCGAGCCGGGAGCTGATCAGCCAGGGCCTGGCCAACCTGGCCGCCGGCCTCAGCGGTGGATTCCCGGTCGGCGGCTCCTTCTCTCGGTCCTCGGTCAACAAGCTGGCCGGAGCCCGGACCCGCTGGAGCGGAGCCGTCACCGGCCTGGCGGTGCTGGCTTTCACCCCCTTCGCCGGTGTCCTCGGCGACCTCCCCCTGGCGGTGCTGGGAGCGATCGTCATCACGGCGGTGGCGCGCCTGGTGCGGTTGCCGGAGATGGTCCGGCTGATCCAGGTCACCTGGGGCCAGTCGGTGGTGGCCTGGGGAACGTTCGTCGCCACCTTGGTGCTCTCTCCCCGCATCGACCTGGCCGTCCTGGTCGGC
>JBFGJL010000277.1:0-3186 GCA_041577235.1 Acidimicrobiia bacterium
CAAGCTGGGGGCGATGGCGCTGTTCCTGGCCGCACTGGAGGATCGGGCCATTCCCGACCCGCTCCGCCTGGCCGACCCGGTGACGGCCTGCTGGCAGGTGAGCCACGACGTGGCGCTGCGCCAGCCGCTCCAGCTGGAGGAGGGGGGGACCGCCACTGCCCTGGAGCTCCAGTTCCAGTACCTGGAGTGGCTCGGCAAGTACGCCCAGGCGGAACTGCCGGAGCCGGTCTGGACGACGTTGTTGACCACCTGGGAGCAGGTGCTGAACGACCTGGAGATCGATCCGGCCCTCACCGCCGACCGCCTCGACTGGGCGGCGAAGCTGCGCCTGCTCACCGCCTTCCGCGAGCGGGACGGGCTGGCGTGGGACCACACCAAGCTGCGGGCGCTCGATCTCCAATATCACGACGTGGATCCCGACCGAGGTCTGTATCACCGGCTGATCCGCGCCGGGTCGATGCAGCGCCTGTTCGAAGACTCGGAGATCGAGGCTGCCGTCACCCGGCCGCCCGACCGGACCCGGGCCTACTTCCGCGGACGGTGCGTAGCCCGGTACCCCGATTCGCTGGTGGCGGCCAACTGGGACTCGCTGGTGTTCGACACCGGCGAGGAGACCCTCAAGCGGGTGCCTATGATGGAGCCGCTGCGAGGCAGCAAGGACAAGGTGGCTGCGATCCTGGACGGTGCCGACAACGCCTCCGATCTGATCGCCGCCCTAGGAGGTTCGTGATGGCGGAGCAGGAGAGACGTCAGCCTCAGCGCCGGGACGACGAAACCGAGGCGGAGGGGTCGGGCCCTGACGCGGCCGCCGCCCAGGAGACGACGGAGAAGATCGACGAGCTGCTGGAGGAGATCGACTCGGTCCTGGAGGAGAACGCCGAGGAGTTCGTCAAGAACTACGTCCAGAAGGGCGGAGAGTGACCGACCTCCCCCGGCACGACCCCCTCACCCTCCACCATCCGCCCCCGGGCACCAGCTTCACCTCGCTCCTCGAATCCCTCCAGCTCGCCCCCCGCTGGCAACTGCCGGCCGGTGAGCTCGTCTCGGCTCCGGAGGCGACCACGGTGCTGGCACTGCGGTTCGCCAACGGGGTGATCATGGTCGGCGACCGCCAGGCCACCGAGGGGTACAGCGTTGCCCACCGGCGGATCCAGAAGGTTTTCCCCGCCGACGGCTTCTCGGCGGTGGCCATCTCCGGCACCGCCGGTTTGGCGATCGAGCTCGTTCGACTGTTCCAGACCGAGCTGGAGCACTTCGAGAAGCTGGAGGGGACTCGCCTCAGCCTCGAAGGCAAGGCCACCTACCTGGCCCGCATGGTGCGCGGCCAGCTCCCGATGGTGTTCCAAGGGCTGGTGGTGGTGCCGCTGTTCTGCGGCTTCGACGAGAGTGACGGGGTGGGCCGTCTCTACACCTTCGATGTGGTGGGCGGGCGGTACGAAGAGCAGGATTTCGGCGCCACCGGATCCGGCTCGCGGGAAGCCAAGGCCTACCTGCGGAGCCACTTCCAGCCCGACCTGGACGAGGAGCAGGCGCTGGGCGTGGGTTTGGCGGCCCTGGTGGCGGCTGCGGCGGAGGATGTCGCCACCGGCGGCCCCGACCTGCATCGGGGCATCCTGCCCAACGTGGTGACGGTGACCGCGGCCGGTTACGCCGAGGTGGAAGACAGTCGGGTCGAGGCGGCCTCGGCCGCCGCCCTGGAGGCGGTGCGGTGAGCCTGCCCTTCTACGTCCCACCGGAGCAGCTGGTCAAGGACCGGGCCGAGTACGCCCGCAAGGGCATCGCCCGGGGCCGCTCCATCGCCGCGGTGGAATTCGGCCAAGGGCTCCTGCTCATGGCGGAGAATCCCAGTCGTACGCTCCACAAGATCAGCGAGGTCTACGACCGGATCGCCTTCGCCGGGGCCGGCAAGTTCAACGAGTTCGAGATCCTCCGGAAGGCCGGGATCCGTCACGCCGACGTGATGGGGTATCTCTACAGCCGGGAAGACGTCACGGCCATCGCCCTGGCCAACGCCTTCTCCCAGACTCTGGGCAGCATCTTCACCCACGAGCTCAAGCCGTACGAAGTCGAGGTGATGATCGTGGAGCTGGGGGAGAACGACCACGGCGGGCGTCTCTTCAAGGTGTCCTACGACGGCACCCTCTACGACGAGCGGCAGGTATGCGTCATCGGCGGCCAGGCGGAGGCCCTGACCGAAGCGCTCCGCAGCAGCTACCGGGCCGACGCCGGGTTCGAGGATGCCATCCGGGCCGTCGCCCAGGCCTTCGCCACTGCCGAGGGCAGGGCGATCGAAGGCTGGGAGGCGGCGATCTTGGACGCCACCGCCAAAGGCCGAAGAACGTTCCGGCGCCTCCACGAGGCAGAGCTGGAAGCGGTCTTCTCCTGACGCCCGGGCTCGACCGCCCTCCCGGTGCCGTTCAGAGATAGCGCAGCACGTACAGGTAGAGCAGACGGGCCAGCAGGAACACGGCCACCAGCCACCAGACCCAGGTGAAGCGGGAGCCGGTCTCGGGGGGACGGCTGCTGAGGGCGGCATCGGCCTCCGACCCCAACAGGACGAGCCGGGCGGCGTCGACGTCGCCTTCCGGCACCCAGATCTTGGTGGTGGCCATCGCTCCGACCGTCAGCCGGTACGGACCGAGTGACTCCCCCGTCACGCGGGCTTCGATTCCCTCCGATTCCAGCCGTGCCGCGATCAGATGAGCCTCCAACGGATCCGAGGCCTCGGTGAACGGGACGAACCGGCCGGCGTCACCCACATCATCCAAGGTAGCGCTCGACGCGAGATAAAGCGGGCCCCGATGGGTAGCCTGTGCCGATGGAACGGCGCATCTACGGGCTCGAGAACGAGTACGGCGTCACCTGCACTCTGCGGGGTCAGCGTCGCCTCAGCCCCGACGAGGTCGCCCGCTATCTCTTCCGCCGGGTGGTCAGCTGGGGGAGGTCCTCGAACGTGTTCCTGGAGAACGGGGCACGGCTCTACCTCGATGTCGGCAGTCATCCCGAGTACGCCACGCCCGAGTGCGACAACCTCTACGACCTGGTCGCCCACGACAAGGCGGGCGAACGGATCCTGGAGAGCCTGGTGCGATCGGCCGAGCAGCGCCTGGAGGAGGAGGGCATCCGAGGTCAGATCTACCTCTTCACGAACAACACCGACTCGGCCGGCAACTCCTACGGCTGCCA
>JBFGJL010000278.1:0-3169 GCA_041577235.1 Acidimicrobiia bacterium
GCGGTGCCGTCGCGAAAACCGGGGAGCCGGTCGCGAAAACGATTCCCGGTTCGGGCTTGACCGGGAGCCTCGCGCTTCGTATGTTCCAAGGTGCCGCAGCGGGGGCAACCCCGAGGCGGAGCCGAAGAAACCGAGAGGTTCCTTTGGGAGTCGGTCGGAGGACCGGCCTTCGGGTCGGAGTTCCGATGCGACGGAGAACCCCGAGAGGGTTGCGACCTCGGTCACAGCTCCCTCGGGGTTTCTCACATTCCGGCCGGCGGCCTCGCTCGGCGCCCGGGCCGCCACCAGTCGCCGTTTAGGATCCTCCCCATGCCGTACCCGGAGCACCTGCTCAGTCCCGGCGAGACGGTCGAACGCGAGTTCCGGCCCCATTGGCGGCTGGCGTTGTTGCCCATCTTCCTGGGCTTGGTGGCAGCAGGGGCGGCGGTGGCGCTGGCCGCCACCCTGGAGGGCGACGCCTCCCGGATCGCGGCGGTGGCGGCGGTGGCAGCCTGGCTGCTCTATGCCCTGCCCCGTCTCGCCCGCTGGTGGTTCACCCGGTACATCATCACCAACGAGCGGATCATCGTTCGGTCCGGCATCCTCGCCCGGGCCGGCAAGGAGATTCCCCTGGAGGTGATCAACGACGTCAGCTTCTCCCAATCGATCCTCGAACGCCTGCTTCGATCCGGAGACCTGATGCTGGAGTCGGCCGGCGAGCAGGGGCAGAGCCGCTTCACCGACGTGCCCCGCCCTCAGGAGGTCCAGGCGGTCGTCTACCGACTCCGAGAGGACCGGATCGGCCGGCTCAGCACCGGCAGGACACCGGTCGACCAGCTGGAGGCGCTCGCCCGCCTCCACCGAGATGGGGTGCTGACCGACCAGGAGTTCACCGAGAAGAAGCACAAGCTGCTCGGCGAGATCTGACAGGCCGGGCCCCCCGACCCCAGGAGGTGGATCAGGTGCCACACATGATGGACGACTTCCCACTGCTCCTGTCGACGCTCTACGACCGGGCGGTGCGTCTCTTCGGCGGGCGCGAGATCGTGTCGGTGGAGTCCGATCGCAGCCTCCGCCGGACCACGTACGAGGAAACCGACGACCGTGTACGGAGACTGGCCACCGCCCTCGCCGGCCGGCTCGGGGTTGAGGTCGGGCAGCCGGTGGGGACCTTCGCCTGGAACAACGTGCGCCACCACGAGCTCTACTGGGCGACCGCCAACACCGGACGGGTGTGCCACACACTCAACATCCGCCTCTTCGCCGACCAGATCTCCTACATCGCCAACCACGCCGGGGACCGGGTGGTCTTCATCGATCCCGACCTGGTCGAGGTGCTGGAGCCGGTGGCGGGAACCTTGGAGACGGTCGAGGCCTTCGTGGTGATGGGAGAGTCGGTGGGTGAGACCTCCCTGCCCAACGCCATCGCCTACGAGGAGCTGATCGACGGGGTCGAGCCGCACGGGGCATGGCCGCTGCTCGACGAGCGCTCACCGATGATGTTCTGCTACACGTCCGGCACCACCGGCCATCCCAAGGGGGTGGCCTACACGCAGCGGTCCACCTACCTGCACACGATCGGCAACCTGGCCAACTTCTCCATCCTTCCCAGCGACAATGTCCTGCCGGTGGTCCCCATGTTTCACGCGGCCGCCTGGGGCTATCCCTTCATGGCCACCGCCGTCGGCGCCAAACTGACCTATCCGGGACCCGACCTGTCTGCCAGCGGCCTGGTGGGCCTGGTCGAGCGAGAGCGGGTCACCTTCTCGGCCGGTGTTCCCACCGTGTGGCTGGGGATCCAGCAGCACCTCTCGGAGCACCCGGAGGCCGACGTCTCCTCCATCCGAGCGTTCCTGTGCGGTGGCTCGGCAGTGCCGCGGGCCTTGATCGACTGGTTCTGGACCAACCGGGGCATCCGGGTGGTGCAGGGCTGGGGGATGACCGAGACCAACCCGGTGGCGTCGGTGGCACTGCTGAAACCGGAGATGGAGGAATGGGAGTTCGAACGCCAACTCGACATCCTCGAGACGGCCGGGCTGCCCGTCCCGGGTCTGGAGGTCAAGATCGTCGACGAGCTCGGTGAGGAGCTTCCTCATGATGGGGAGGCGTTCGGCGAGTTGATGATCCGGGGTCCTTGGGTGGCGGCCGAGTACTACGGAGATCCCCGCAGCGCCCAGACGTTCGTCGATGGGTGGATGCGCACCGGCGACGTCTGCAAGATCACTCCCGACGGGTACGTCAAGATCACCGATCGGGCCAAGGACGTCATCAAGTCCGGCGGCGAGTGGATCTCCTCACTCGATCTGGAGAACCGCCTCATGGCCCATCCCAAGGTGGCGGAGGCAACCGTCATCGGCGTCAAGCACGCCAAGTGGCAGGAGCGGCCGGTGGCCTGCGTCGTGCTGAAGGCGGGGGTGGACGCCGACGAACAGGAGCTGCGGGACTTCCTCACCGGAAGCTTCGCCACCTGGTGGCTGCCCGACCGCATCCTCTTCCTGGATGCCATCCCCAAGACCGGCACCGGCAAGTTCGACAAGAAGGTGGTGCGGGACCGCTTCGCCGACGTGCTGATGGACGAGGTTTGACCGCCGGCGGGCCGCTCGGCTAGGCCGTCCGCGTCGGTAGACTATGGCTTCGCGAACTGGGTCGGGAGATGCACGAGGCGGTCGAGTTCATCGAGGTGTGGGGTCGTGCCAGCGGTCCCGCGCCCGTCCCCCGACAACGTGCGCTGGGAACGTTCGATACAGAGCACGAGGCACTGGCGGTGGCGCGCGAGGCCCGGGATCAGTTCCGTCGGAGCGGGCGGCGTGAGTACGCCTGGTGGATCGTCCGCTCGCCGGGCTCGCAGCTGGCCGACTGGATCGCCGACTCGCATTCCGACCGGGAGTTCGTGCTGGACCTGCGCACCGGCGAGCTGATCGAGGTCGCCTGAGGGCGGCTGGCGACGCCGCGTGCTGGCCGACCTACTGTCGCATCCCGGCGTCGAGGAACGCCTGCGTCTCGGCAGTCGCTTCGGCGTCATCGCCCTGCACGGTGGCCTGGAGGAAGGCACGGCCGAGATCGCCGCCTCCGTCGCCGACCGCCTGGGGGCGACTCTCTACACCGTGGTGCAACCGCCCGACCTGGCTTGGCACGTTCCCTCGGTGGCGTTCGACCCCGGTCAGAGCGTTCGGCTCCGGTCGTTCCTCGA
>JBFGJL010000279.1:0-3154 GCA_041577235.1 Acidimicrobiia bacterium
CCCGGTCCGCTCCTCCTCCACCTCTGCTCCGTCGTCGTCGACCACCACCACGACCCGGCCGGCGGTCCCGACCTCCACCACCGTTCCGGCGCCGCTGCTCGACGGGTGCGGGCTGACCGGTCCCGCCCGTCCCGAAGGCACCTTCGAGGTGGTGACGCCGGCCGGCGGGCAACGGCCGGACGGCTACAGCTACCGGGTGTCGGTGGAGGCGGGGTTGCCGGTCGACCCCGACTGTTTCGCGGCGGCGGTGCGGGAGGTTTTGTCAGACCGGCGCAGCTGGGGTGCGGCTCACCAGGTGAAGGGGACCGCCACAGTCGAGATCCGGCTGGCCAGCCCTGCGACCACCGACCGCCTGTGCGCCCCCCTCCGCACCAACGGCATCTTCTCGTGCCGCAACGGCCGCCTGGCGGTCCTCAACTGGTACCGGTGGCGAGAAGGAGCCGCCTCCTACGGGTCGGACCTGGCCTCCTACCGGATCTACATGGTCAACCACGAGGTCGGGCACGTGCTGGGTCACATCCACCAGCACTGCCCTGCTGCCGGTGCCCCGGCGCCGGTTATGATGCAGCAGACCAAGGGGGTGGGGGAGTGCGAGCCCAATCCGTGGCCGCAGCCGCCGGCATTGGTACCCCCGCCCCGTCCGCCTAACATCCTCGAGGCTCGGCCCCGTCGTCCAGCGGCCTAGGACGCCGGCCTTTCAAGCCGGTAACGCGGGTTCGAATCCCGTCGGGGCTGCGAGCGTGCCACCCCTGCCCGGCCGGGGATCTTGGCGCGTGAGGCTCACCGGCGGTGGGAGCCGGGCGGGGAGTGACGCCGACCCAACGCCCGCCAACAGTCTCCGTCGTGGCGCCATCACCCCCAGTGGGAGTGGGGAGTCGGTTCCGTCTCAACCAGTGACCATCGCCCCTTGTGACCCGCCCGTCATCGGCGTTGGCTGGAGGGAGAGAGGAGGTGAGACCATGAGGCAAGACGCCCTGCTCGAGCGGACCAGAGGGTCCGGCTGGAAGGCGGGGGAATGGCTGCTGGGCACGATCGGCGCCGTGGCGGCCTTCCTCGGATTCTTCATCCTGTTGGGGAGCGAGAACGAGTACGTGGGGCTCGGTGGTGACCTGTCCTGGCGGGTGGGCGACATCTCGTCGGCTTGGATGTGGGGACTCCTCATCGGAGGAGTCGTCCTGCTGGCCGGCTGGGTGTTCATGTTGATAGCCGGTCGGGCACGCACCCCGGTCGCCTCCACACCCGGAGTCGACCTGCTGTGGCACGCAGTCGTGTTCACGGTCGTCAACGTGTCCGTGTGGTTCCAGGACTTCGCCCTCGGGACCGGGCTCGACTACGCCTACCTGATGACCATCCCGTGGGGCATCGGTCTGGCCATCCACGCCTACACCTACTTTGCCGGAACCGGCAAGGTGGAGACCCCGCCGGAGTCGGTGGAGGGGCGAGAGCTGCAGAGGCACTGAGGCGGCTCGCCGCCAAGAAGCTGGCGGCCGCCCGCTAGCGCCCGGCCGTTTGGTCGGGCGCGCCTTCGTCGTCTGCTCCAGCTCGGCTCAGCTCGGTTTCCACTCCCGACCGGGTACGCTCGATCCCGAATCGGTTACCACCGGTCGGCCGGAGCCACGAGATGAGTACCACCAAGCGCGGATTCCTCTTGATCGCCGACATCACCGGCTACACGCGCTACCTGAGCTCGGCCGAGCTCGAGCACGCCCAAGGGATCCTGCAGACCCTCATGGAGCTGCTGATCGACCACACCAAACCGCCGCTGGTCGTGTCGCAGCTGGAAGGCGATGCGGTGTTCAGCTACGGGGTCGAGAGCCGCACCCTCGGCGGTCAGACCCTCGTGGAGATGATCGAGGACACCTACGTCGCCTTCCGGCGGGCGATCAACCTCATGGTCATGAACACCACCTGCCAGTGCAATGCGTGCGCCAACATCGCCACCCTCGATCTGAAGTTCTTCGTTCATCACGGGTCGTTCTCGGTCCAGCACATCGGGGGCCACGACGAGCTGGTCGGCCCGGATGTGATCACCGTTCACCGCCTGACCAAGAACCGGGTCCGCGAGGCCACCGGGATCACGGCCTACACCCTCTACACCGAGCAAGCCGTGTCGGCTCTAGGGCTTGAGGGCTTCACCGAGCCGCTGGTGAAACACGTCGAGGACTATGAGCATCTCGGGCAACTGGAAACGTGGATCGAGGACATGCATCCGGTCTGGGAGCACAACGGAGAGCGGCTTCGAATCGAGATCCCGCCGGAAGAAACGGTGGCCCGCGTCAGCGGCTCTCTGCCCGTGCCCCCGGCCGTGGGCTGGGAGCTGCTCTCCCAACCCGAGTATCGGGCGCTCCTGATGCGGTCGGATGCGCAGAAGACGATCAACCGACTGGACGGGCGGGTGGCTCCGGGCAGCGTCTTCCAGTGTTTCCACGGCAAGGGGGTGACCACCCAGACCGTGCTCGACTGGCATCCCTTCGAGCAGATGACGGTCGAGAGCAGCACCCCGCTTCCCAAGACCACCTTCCTGATGCAGCTGGCGCTGGCGCCATCGGAAGAGGGAACCGAGGTCGAGCTGATCGCCAGCAAGGCCCGGGGTCCGTGGCTCCTTCGCAAGCTCTGTGACCTGGTGACGCCCCGGCTGGTTGCCTCCGACATGCCCAAGGGCATCGCTGCCTTGCGGGATGTCCTCACCCGCCACACGCAGGATGGGACGCTGGTCTGGCCGGAGGTGGCCGACGTTCCCGCCTCGCAGGTGGAGCAGGCGGTGGCCACCAGCCTCGACCACACCTGACCCTAGGGGACGGCAGGCCGTCTCCATTCGACCGCGCCGTCACTGTGGCCGGGACCGGCGTCACGGCGGAACCGCCGTTGTCCTCTTCCCATTCCGTTCCGGGCGGCTCACCATGCCAGCTGTGAGGATCTGGGGATGACCGTCGCCACCGTCAACCGGTTCCTGGCGCTGCTGGCCCTCGCCGCCGGAGTCGGAGCCGTGATCACCGTTGGGCTGTTGGCGGCGGGGGACCGGAGCGGAGCGGTGGCAGCCCGCCAACGGTTGGCACCGGCGGCGGTGTGGCTGGCCTGGCTGGTGGCCTTTGTGGCGACCACCGGCTCCCTCTACTACTCGGAGGTGGCGGGTTTCGAACCCTGCCGGCTGTGC
>JBFGJL010000280.1:0-3153 GCA_041577235.1 Acidimicrobiia bacterium
GGTGCCGCGAAGACGAACTCGCGCCGCAAGAACCCGTCTTCGATCATGGCCAGCACCAGCGCGGTGCTGCCGACCTTCAAGAAGGTGGCGTACTCGGACATGTTGGCGTCGCCGCAGATCACGTGGAGTCGGCGGTAGCGCTGTGCATCGGCGTGCGGCTCGTCTCGGGTGTTGACGATCGGTCGTTTGAGGGTGGTCTCGAGGCCGACCTCCTCTTCGAAGAAATCGGCCCGCTGGGTGAGCTGGTAGTCGACCGCGTCGGGCTTCACCCCGGCCACCTCGCAGCCCACCTTCCCCGAGCCGGTGAACAGCTGCCTGGTGATGAAGTGGGCGGTGGCGTGCACGACGATCTCGCCGAAGGGCGTCGCTCGGTCCATGAGATAGTTCTCGTGGCACCCGTACGAGTTCCCCTTGCCGTCGCTGTTGTTCTTGTAGACGACCAGCTCCTGGCCCTGTGGGAGCAGCGCCTGGAGGAGGAGGGCATCCGAGGTCAGATCTACCTCTTCAAGAACAACACCGACTCGGCCGGCAACTCCTACGGCTGCCATGAGAACTACCTGGTGAGCCGGCACAGCGACTTCCAGCGCACCGTCGACACGCTCATCCCGTTCCTGGTCAGCCGCCAGATCTTCGCCGGTGCCGGCAAACTCCTCCAGACCGCCCGGGGTACCGTGTTCTCCATCGCTCAGCGGGCGGAGCACATCTGGGAGGGGGTGTCGTCGGCCACCACCAGGAGCCGGCCCATCATCAACACCCGCGACGAACCCCACGCCGACGCCGAGCGCTATCGGCGGCTGCACGTGATCGCCGGTGACTCCAACATGGCCGAGTACGCCAGCTACGCCAAAGTGGGGACGGTGGCGGCCCTGTTGCAGATGCTGGAAGACGGGGTCGTCTTCCGCGACCTCACCCTCGAGAATCCGATCCGCGCCATCCGCGAGATCAGCCACGACTCGACCTGCCGCCGCAAGGTGCGCCTGGCCAACGGCCGGGAGCTTTCCGCCCTGGACATCCAATGGGAGTACCTCGACCGAGCCCTCCGCTACAGCCGCTCGCCGGGATTCCCTCCGCCCGTGCAGCAGGCGGTTGAGATGTGGGAGCACCTCCTGAGTGGACTCGAGAAGGACCCGCTGGGACTCGACCGGGAAATCGACTGGGTGATCAAGCACCAGCTTCTCGAGCGCTACCGGGCGAAGTGGGACCTTCCGCTCGGTCATCCCCGGCTGGCGATGATCGACCTGTCCTACCACGACGTCATGCAGGAGCGTGGCCTGTTCCACCTGCTGGTACGGAAGGGGATGGTCGATACGGTGGTGACCGAGGCGGCGGTGAGCCGGGCCGTGACCAGCCCACCTCAGACGACCCGTGCCCGGCTACGGGGTGAGTTCATCAAAGCAGCGAAGGCGCAGAAGAGGGACTTCACGGTCGACTGGGTGCACCTCAAACTCAACGACCAGGCTCAGCGGACTGTGCTGTGCAAAGACCCGTTCAAGGCGGTGGACGACCGGGTGGACAAGCTGATCCGCAGCCTCTGACCCGGGTCCTTCCCGCCTCCCCGGACCGACCGTACAGTGGCACGGCATGAAGCGCGTCATCGAGCGGCTGTTGAACCTGCTGGCCTTCCTGCTCACCGCCGGCCGACCGGTCACCGCCGACGAGATTCGAACGACGGTGGCGGGGTACGACCAGGAGTCCGATGTCGCCTTCCATCGGATGTTCGAACGCGACAAGGATCTTCTTCGTAACCTGGGCATCCCGCTGGAGGTGCGGCCCACCGACCGCTGGGAGGTGGAGTTCGGGTACGTGGTTCCTCCCGACGCCTACGAGATGCCGGATCCCGAACTCACCGACGAAGAACGGGCCTCCCTCTGGCTGGCCGCCCAGATCGTTCGGTTGGGCGGGCAGCCATCCGGACCAGAGGCGTTGCTCAAACTGGGGGGTGGCCCCCTCACCGCCGCCGGTGAGCCGCTGGCCGCCAGCCTCGGATCCGGCTCGGAGGATCTGGCGGTGGCCTTCGCCGCCGCCTTGGAGCGCCGGCTTCTCCGCTTCACCTACCACGATCGACGCCGGCAGGTGCAGCCGTACGGGCTCGTCCACCGACGAGGCCACTGGTACCTGGTCGGCGCCGAGAAGGGAGAGGTGCGGGCCTTCCGAGTCGACCGCGGCCACGGGTTCGAGGCGGGAGAGGAGCCCGGCGCTTTTCAGCGCCCGGACGGGTTCCGGATGCGGGAGGCGGTGTCGGCGACGCCCTGGGAGGCGGGCGACCAGGAGCTGGAGGCAGTGGTCCAGTTCGATCCGGCCGTGGCCTGGTGGGCCGAACGTCAGCTCCCGACCGACGCTCCCCGCGAGCGCACCGCCCAAGGCGCCATCCGGTCACGTCTTCGGGTCGCCAACGTCGACGCCTTCCTCGGGTGGATGATCGGGTTCGAAGACCAGGCGGAGATCCTGGAGCCGCCCGCCCTACGAGCGGCAATGGTCGCCCGGCTCGAGGAGAGGGAATGAGTGTCCGCACCGCCCGCCGGCTGACCCGCATTCTCGCCATGCTCCCGTGGGTGATCGCCCATCCCGGAGCCACCGTCGAGGAGGTGTGTTCCCGATTCGGTTATAGCCGTCGGGAGCTGCTCGACGACCTCGATCTCGTCTTCGTGTGCGGCCTGCCCGGGTACGGGCCCGGTGACCTGATGGTGGCCTACGTCGACGATGACGAGGTGGTCGTGGACATGGCCGACTACTTCGCCCGGCCCCTGCGTCTGAATCCGTCGGAGGCGCTGGGTCTGCTCGCCGCTGGGCTGGCGCTGGTGGGAACCGGTCAGGCCCCGCCCGCCCTGGAGCGGGCGGTCGAGAAGCTGGCGGCGGTGCTGGTTCCCGAAGGCGACGAGTTGTTGTCGGTGGAGCTGGCTCCGGAGCCCGAAGCACTCGAGGTGCTGCGGGAGGCGATCGTGGCCGGCCGGGTGGTGGAGCTGACCTACACCTCGCTGGGGAAGGGCGAGACCAGCGTTCGCCAGGTCGAGCCGTGGTCGGTGTTCTCGGCGCTGGGCAACTGGTACCTCTCCGCCTACTGCCGGTCGTCTCGAGCCGAGCGCGTCTTCCGGCTCGATCGCATCCGCGCAGCCGAGCTGACCGACCAGCACTTCGTTCCGCCCGAATCTCCAC
>JBFGJL010000281.1:0-3152 GCA_041577235.1 Acidimicrobiia bacterium
CCGCTAAAAAATCCCCGCCGTTACTGACCGCTCGGTCTGCAAGCGATAAGTACTGTTCGGGCGACCGTCTCTCATTGATCCGTGTGTCCACGAAGGAGATCGCAAATGGATCGCAAGGACTTCATGCTGCAGTACCGGCTTTTCGAAGCCGGGCTCATGTCCCGCCGAGACTTCCTCAAGGTGACCGGTCTCGGTCTGGCGGCGGCCACCCTGGCCGCCTGTGCCCCGGCCGCGGTTTCCAGCACCACCGCCCCCGCCACCGGCGGCGATCTCGGTGACCGGCTCGAGCTCACCACCTGGCCCAACTATCACAACCAGGAGAACCTGGACGCCTTCACCGCCCAGACCGGGGTGGCGATCAACATGACCGTCTTCGGCTCCAACGAGGAGATGCTGGCCAAACTACAGGCGGGCGGCACCGGCTGGGACGTGTTCGTCCCCACCAACTACACCATCAGCACCTACGTCGAACTCGACCTGATCGAACCCCTCGACCTGTCCCGGATCCCCAACTTCGACGAGGCATCGTTCGAGGCCCGCTTCCTCGACGCCGCCCGGGTCCCCGGCAACTCCAACCTGTACGGCATCCCCAAGGACTGGGGCACCACCGGATACGTGGTCCACACCGGTTCGGTCGGTGAGCCGATGGCCACCTGGAAGGACTTCTGGGACATGACCCGGGACGCCTACTCGGGCAAGACCACCATCCACGACTACCAGCTCACCTCCATCGGCAACGCCCTCAAGTACTACGGCTACTCGTTCAACTCGGTCGACCCCGCCGAGCTGGCCAAGGCCGAGGAACTGCTGCTGGAGGCCAAGCCCCACCTGTTCGCCATCACCAGCGACTACCAGCCGCCGGTGCGCAACGGCGACGCCTTCATCGCCATGGCCTGGACCGGCGACGCCCTCCAGCTCCAGCGCGACATCCCCGAGGTGCAGTACGTGCTCGGCGCCGAAGGTGGCGAGTTGTGGGAAGACAACTGGTCGATCGTCAAGGGCACCGAGCGTCTCGACGCCGCCTACGCCTTCATCAACTTCATGGTCGACCCGGCGGTGGCGGCCAAGGAGACCGAGTTCCACGGCTACCCGCAGGTCGACACCCGGGCGACGGCGCTGCTGCCCGACGAGATGACCACCGACCCGATCATGTACCCGGCGGCCGAACTGCTCACCCCGCTCGAGTTCGGGGCGGCGGTCACCCTCACCGATCCGGGGCGGGCCGAATTGTGGGCCCGGGTCAAGAGCGCTTGACGGCACAACCGACCCTGCTCGCCGACCCGCAGGCCCTGTGCGGCGAGTCGCCGCTGTGGGACGGGTCGCGGCTGGTGTGGAACGACATGTACACCGCCCGGATCTTCTCGTTCGACCCGACGAGCGAGGAGAACCGGCTGGTGTCCGACGGCTTCTCGGTGGCGGGGATGGCCCTCAACCACGACGGGTCGCTGGTCCTGGCCGGAGCCGGGCTTCACCTATGGCGGGAGTCGGGCGAGTCGGCGCCGATCGTCACCGAGTTCGACGACGAGCCGCTCGACTTCAACGACATCCTCGCCGACCCGGCCGGCCGGATCTACGCCGGCACCTACCACTGGGGTGACAACGGGGTGGAGGCCCCCGGCAGCCTGTTCCTGATCGAAACCGACGGGACGATCGAGAGGCTCGATTCCGGGTTCCAGCTCGCCAACGGGCTCGGGCTCAGCCCTGACAACTCCACTCTCTACCTGGCCGACACCCTCGTGCGCCGGATCTACTCCTATCCGGTCGACCCCGCCACCGGCCGGTTGGGGGATCGTTCTGTGTTCATCGAGGTCCCCTCCAACGAGGGGATGCCCGACGGGCTGACCGTCGACTCCGAAGGCGGGGTGTGGAGCGCCCAGTGGTACGGGGGGCGGGTGGTGCGCTACACCCCCGACGGCACGTTCGACCGGGCGATCGAGCTTCCCGTCAGCCAGCCCGCCAGCCTCGCCTTCGGCGGGCCCGACCTGCGGACCCTGTTCGTCACCACCGCCGCCGACCCGTGGCCGACCGGAGTCGAGCCGCCCGGGTTCGACCCCGCCGCCCCGCTCGGGGGTGGGATGTACCGGGTGGATGCGGGAGTCCAGGGGAAGCCGGAACACCGGGCCCGGTTCAACTGGCCCCTCGAGATCTGATGACGGTCGACGTCGAGCAACCGGCCAAGCCGCGGACCCGGAAGTGGTACGCCAACGCCCTGCTGCTCTCACCGGCCAGCCTTCTCTATCTCGGGCTGCTGATCGGGCCGCTGCTGGTGGTGGCCGTCTTCAGCTTCGGGGAGCGGGCCCCGGCGGGCGGATACCAGCCCGGGTTCACCTTCGACCAGTACGCCAACCTGCCCACCCGGATCACCCCGTTCGTCAACACCCTCTGGATGGCCGCCCTCGGGACCACCTTCTGCGTGCTGATCGCCTACCCGCTGGCCTACTACCTGGCCACCCGGGCCGACGAGAAGATCAAGTCGGCGCTGGTGGCGCTGATCATCGTCCCGTTCTGGACCTCGTTTCTGATCCGGACCTACGCCTGGGTGACGATCCTCAGCAGCCGGGGCCTGCCGGCCCTGATCGAGCGGATGGGCCTCGCCGACGACGTCGTCCTGCTCAACACCCCCTTCGCGATCGTCCTCGGCATCGTCTACAACTACCTGCCCCTGATGACGTTTCCGATATACGTCAGCCTGGAACGGCTCGACAAGGGATTGCTGGAGGCGTCGAAGGATTTGGGGGCGTCCCGGTTCGCCACCTTCCGCGCCATCACACTGCCGCTCACTTCGCCGGGGTTGATCGTCGGGGTGATGATGGTGTTCATCCTGCTGATGGGCGAGTACCTGATCCCGGCCCTGATGGGGGGCGGCAAGGTGTTCTTCGTCGGCAACGCCCTGGTCGACCTGTTCCTCCAGTCCCGCAACTGGCCGTTCGGCTCGGCGGTGGCGATGACCCTGATCCTGGTGATGCTGGCCGTGGTCAGCCTCTACCTGTGGCTCACCACCCGGCTGAGCGGTGAGTTCGAGGAGGTGTCGCTCCTGTGAGCGGACGGACGGTTCGACGCGACGGGATCACCCGGCTGTTGAAGGTCCACACCGGCCTGGTCTACCTGTTCCTGTACGCCCCGATCGCCCTGGTGGTGCTGTTCAGCTTCAA
>JBFGJL010000282.1:0-3135 GCA_041577235.1 Acidimicrobiia bacterium
CCTTCACCACCATCGAGCCGAATGCCCGCACGGTGCCGGTCGGGATCGCCCTCTTCACCGGTCAGATCGCCCGCCAGGAGCCGTTCGGGGAGATCATGGCGGCGGCGGTGCTGGTGACCATCCCGCTCATCGGTCTGGTGCTGATCTTCCAGAAGCGGATCATCGGCGGCCTCACCGCCGGGGCGGTGAAGGGCTAGCGCCGATCCGACTCGGCAGCGGCCCGTTCCTGCAGCGAGTCGACCAACCCGATCGCCACGAACGGCAGCGGGGCGCCTCCCACCAATCCGGCCACCGGCGACACCAACTGCAACACGAGGGTGTAGGCCACACAGGCCCCCACCGCCAGCAGGCGGAGCCTGAGGGAGTGGACCGGATCGAGGCGGAAGGCGACCGCCCCACCCACTCCGAAACCGCCCACCAGTCCGACCGGCAGATTGACCAGGCCGATGGGGATGGCCACCAGCATCCACAGCAGGGTGGCAAGGAGGGTCGATCGCAGCGCCCGGGGGTGGCGAGACACGAACGCCGCCACCACGAAGACCCCCGGGACCAGGCCGAGGGCGATGCCTACGATGCCACCGGCGAAGACCGCCTCCTCACTCCTTCCCGTGCTGAAGCCGAACAGGAACATGAGATGGCTCATGACCATGAGGGCGGTGGCCAGCACCACTGCCAGCCATCGCCGTCGGCGGGCACCCCGTCGTTCGATCTCGATGTTCACGGCCCGGACACGGTAGCGACCCCCGTCGGGTGATCGGCCCCCGGCGCCCGCTCACCGCATTCGCATACCGCCGGCGACTGACGGCGGCCTATCCTCCCGGCTGCCGCCCGTCGGCGTGCGCCCGGCCGGAGGAGGTCGCCGAATGCTGCCACCCCATCCGACGATCGACCTCGGCGACCATGTCGCTCTGGTCACCGGAGCCAACCACGGTATCGGGGCAGCCACCGCGGTCCGGCTCGCCGCTGCCGGGGCGGCGGTGGTGCTGACCTACCTGAGAGTGGAGGACGATCCAGGCTCCGGCGTCCCGGACGAGCTGCGTCGGCGGCGGGCCGGGAACGCCGACGACGTCCTCGCCACCATCGAAGCCGGCGGCGGCCGGGCACAGGCGTTGGAGGCGGACCTGGCCGACGAGCACACCCACGGCGGGTTGTTCGAAGCCGCCGAGAAGTCGTTCGGGCCGGTCGACATCCTGGTCAACAACGCCTCCAGTTGGTTGGCCGACACGTTCCGATCGGACACCACCGACCGGCTCGGTCGTTCCCTGCGGCCGGTGTCACCCGAGACCTTCGATCACCAGTTCGCCGTCGACGCCCGGGCGGCGGCGCTGCTGATCGCCGAATACGCCGCCCGCCACGCTCGCCACCGGCTCTCGTGGGGCCGGGTGATCGGTCTCACCTCCGGCGGTCCGCTCGGGTTCCCCCAAGAGGTCTCCTACGGCGCCGCCAAGGCCGCCTTGGAGAACTACACGATGTCGGCCGCCTTCGAGCTGGCCGAGCGGGGCATCACCGCCAACGTCGTGCATCCACCGGTCACCGACACGGGCTGGGTGACGGAGGCGGTGAGGCGGGTGGTGGAGCACGACCATCATCTCATCCATGTCGCCCGCCCCGAGGACGTGGCAGAGGTGATCGCCTTCCTGGCCTCGGATCACGCCCGTCTGATCACCGGCAACGTTGTCCACCTTCGCTGAGGCCGAGACCAGCCGATCAGATGGGCGGCCGGCCGCTCAGGCCGTGACCGGCTCGAACGAGAGCAGCGGCGCCGGGATCCAGCCCTCCTGCGGATCGGGCCCGCCGGTCTTCACGTAGTAGAAGTCGAGCACCGGGTTCTCCTGGAACATCAGCACCTGCACCTCGGTGCCGTGGGGGGCGGAGCCGGTGAGGCTGAACCGCTGGTGGCTGTCGTAGAGGAAGACGGTCGGCTGGATCATCTCGCCTTCGTAGATCCCGGTGAGCCAGGCGGGTTCGGTGCTGCCCCAACGGGTGGGTATCCCGCACTGCTCGGGGTCGGGGTTGTCGCCGAAGGGTAGCTCCGGCACGTCCGGGTCGCGGAGGAGGGCGGCGGGGGTGGCGTCGGCGGAGTGGTCGATGGTTTCGGGGGACGAGTCGGTCAGAGAACCGATCGTGACCAGCGCCAACCCGATCACCAGCAATCCCACGGCGGTGTAGGAGACGGATCGGCCGGCCAGAAGGGAGCGCATCAGTTCCCTGAACGCTAACGGGTCCCTGACCATTCCGGCGCCGCCGGCCGGGACCGGACGCACCGCCCGGCGAGGACGATGGACTAGCCGTCGTGGCTGGCGGCGATGTTGCCGGCCGGGTCGAGCAGGAAGGCGGTGTCGCCGTCGTTGTCCCAGATGGGGTTGGAGGCGCACCAGTACAGAGCCTCCGGTCGGTCCTCACCGCAGCCGGAGTGCACGGCCACCTCCGCTCCGGGAGCCAGCCGGAATCCGTCCGGGAAGGCGAAGCGATGGATCGAGGAGGTGTCGCGCAGGGTCCACCCCGACAGATCGACGCTCTCGGTCGAGACGTTGGCGATCGCCACCCACTCCCCGTTGAGATCGGCCTCGTCCCGCCCGGGCGGGTCGGCCCTCAGCTCCAGGATCTCCATACCGGGGGTGGCCGGGCCGCACGCCTCCGGGGCCCACAGCCCGGCCTCCTCGGCCCGTGCGACGGCCTGGGCCTCCTCCAGCTCGTCCTGGCGAGCCAGAGTGGGCGGATATTCACGGACCAGCACCAAGCCCTGACGGGCGAGCTCGGCGTTGATCAAGCGGTCACCTGTCAGCACGTAGCGGAGCAGGCGTCCGAACCGGTCGACCGGCTCGACGTCGGCCTCGAGGATCAGAGGGGTCGTGGCCACCAGAGCCGCCAGTGCCGTCGCGGCCTCATCGGCGAGGCATTCACCCCGTTCGGGAGCGTTGATCCCGATCAGACGCACTTCCCGGTGCTCACCCGCCACGTCAACCCAGAGGCTGTCGCCGTCGACCACCCGCACCAGTGTGGCCTCCACTCGCTGCGGGGCAGCAGGGGTGGGGGTAGGGGAGGCCGGGTCGGTGGTGGCACAGGCACCGAGGGCGAGGACGCTCGCCACCGCCGCCGACCAACGCCGGCGCCCGGCGGCCGCAGCTCTCCTCC
>JBFGJL010000283.1:0-3132 GCA_041577235.1 Acidimicrobiia bacterium
CGCACCCCATGGCCTCGGCCAGCTTGGGATAGTCGAGCACGTCGCCCAGCAGGCTGGCCGAGAGCCGCCCCCCGTAGAACAGGCGCTGCCACTGCTTGACCATCCCATGGGCGCCGTTGTTGAACACCCCCACCTTGACCGGGATGCCGTCGGTGGCGGCGGTGATCAGCTCCTGGAAGGTCATCTGGAAGCAGCCGTCGCCATCGATGGCGTAGACCAACTCGTCGGGCCGTCCTGCCTTGGCGCCGATGGCGGCGGGGACGGCGAAGCCCATGGTGCCCAGCCCGCCCGAGTTGATCCAGCGCCGCGGCTCGTCGAACTTCCAGTACTGGGACGTCCACATCTGGTGCTGACCCACTCCGGCCACCACGATGGCGTCGCCGCCGGTTATCCGGTACAGCTCCTCCACCACGTATTGGGGCTTGATGGGTCCGTCCGGGTCTTGGGCGTAGCGCAGCGGGAAGTCGCGTTGCCAGCCGTCCAGGGTCTCCAGCCAGGGGCTGCGGTCGGCCGGCTGACGGGAGCCCCACGCTTCGATCAGCTGGCGCAGCACCCGGCGGGCGTCACCCACGATCGGGACCTCGGCCTGGCGCACCTTGCCGATCTCGGCCGGATCGACATCGACGTGGATGACCCGTGCCAGCGGTGCGAAGGTGGCCGGATTGCCGGTGACCCGGTCGTCGAACCGGGCGCCGAGGGCGATGAGCAGGTCGGCCCGCTGGAGGGCGGTGATGGCGGTGTAGGTGCCGTGCATGCCCGGCATGCCCAACGCCAGGGGATGGTTGTCGGGGAAGGCACCGCGACCCATCAGGGTGGTGACCACCGGGATGGTGGCGGCCTCGGCGAAGGTCCGTAGCTCCTGGTGGGCGTTGGCCTTGATCACCCCGCCCCCCACGTAGAGAACCGGGCGCTCGGCCGCCTGGATCAGCTCGACCGCCTCCTTGACCCGCAGCGGGTGACCGGCGACGGTGGGCTTGTAGCCGGGCAGATCGAGCTCCACGGGCGGATGCCAGCCGGCCGGCTGGTTGAGTACGTCCTTGGGGAGATCCACCAGCACCGGTCCGGGCCGGCCGGTGGAGGCGATGTGGAACGCCTCGTGGATCACCTCGGGGATGTCTCCGGCGTCGGTGACGAAGTAGTTGTGTTTGGTGGCCGGCATGGTGATCCCGGTGGTGTACGCCTCCTGGAAGGCGTCGTTGCCGACGGCGTGGGTAGGGACCTGTCCGGTGATGGCCACCAGCGGAACTGAGTCGACCAGGGCATCGGCCAGTGGTGTGACCAGATTGGTGGCGCCGGGTCCGGAGGTGGCGACACAGACCCCCACCTTCCCGGTCGCCCAGGCGTAGCCCTCGGCCATGTGGCCGGCTCCCTGCTCGTGCCGGGCCAGCACGTGCCGGATGGGGCTGTCGTAGAGCGGGTCGTAGGCGGGCAGGATGGCACCACCCGGCACCCCGAAGACCAGATCAACGCCCTCGTGTTCGAGCGCCTTGACGAGGATGTGCGCTCCGGTGCTCATCTTCGGCTTCCTTTCGCGGATACAAAAAACCCTCCCGGCGGGAGGGCAAGGGGACGCACACGCCGGGGCGTGTGCGTCACATGAGTACGAGGATCAGGGTGCTGTGCATGTCCGGCCAGTATGTGAGCAGCAGCACCAAAAGTCAATCCGCGGCTCCCTCTCGATCGGCCGTCGCGGACAGGATTTCTGTTGCCACTGAGCGTGTCAGCCGAGTAATCTCATTGCCGAGTCTTCCGGGGGGAATCCGGCCATGGGGAAGGGTCGCGAGCGCACGACGCTCCAGCCTTCTTGCAGGCGCCGTCCCAGTTCCGCCCTTCGGAGCTCGCGTGGGCCAGAGAAGGAGGACCTACCCATGCGTGTACCCATATCTCGGCGCCGTCCGACCCTGGTCGTGGCGGCGCTCCTGGCGGTGGCGATGGTGGTCCCGGCCCCGGCCCTGGCCGGACACGGCGGGAGTTCCAGCCCCGAGCTGAACGTGGTCGGCAGCCTCGACCTGGGGCTCCCCGGCGAGAACATCACCGACGTCTGGGCCTACGGAAACTACGCCTACCTGGGCACGTTCGACGACATCGTCTGCTCGTTCGACTTCACCGGGGTCCACATCGTCGACATCTCCAACCCGGCCGCTCCGGCCAAGGTGGGCTTCATCCCCTCGCCGGCCGCCACCCGTGCCAACGACGTGAAGGTGGCCCACCTCGAGACCAGGCACTTCCGAGGCGAGATCCTGGTGCACTCCAACGAGTCGTGCGGGTCGCCGTTCATCCCGCGCCTCCAGTCGAACGGGGTCAGCGGCAATCCCGGCCAGGGCGGGGTGGCGATCTACGACGTCACCAACCCGGCCAAGCCGAAGGTGCTCAAGCAGAACTTCTTGAGCTTCCCGGTCCACAACACCTACATCTACCAGCAGGGATCGAAGGCCTACATGCTGGTGGTGGACGACGTCAACGCTCGCGACCTGCACATCGTCGACATCACCAAGCCCCAGAGCCCCAAGGAGATCGCGGTGGTGGGCTGGCCCGACTGGCCGTCCGACATCGACAACATCGGGGACGGGGAGATCCTCCTGCACGACGTGTGGGCCCAGGAGAACGACGGTCGGGTGATCGCCTACCTGTCCTACTGGGACGCCGGACTGGTGCTGCTGGACGTCACCGACCCCGCCAACCCGGTCTTCCTCGGTGACAGCGACTACGCCGACCCCGACCCGCTCAGCGGGGAGAAGCCGGCCGGCAACTCGCACGTGGCGGTCCCCAACGCCGACGCCACCCGGGTGCTGATGGGCGACGAGGACTTCGCGGCAGGAGCGTTGACCACGTTCACCTTCGATGGCACCTCGTATCCCACGCTGGAGGGAGGATTCACGCCCCCCGTCTACACACTCCCGGGCGGGACCTTCTCCGGGCCGGTGCACTGGACCGGCGGGGAGGGCTGCACAACCGGGGAGTTCGACCGGGCCGCCAACCCCGGTGAGATCGCCCTGATCCAGCGGGGAACCTGCTTCTTCAGCACCAAGGCGGCCAACGCCCAGGCGCTGGGCTACGCCGGGTTCATCGTCGCCAACGACGCCGCCCGCGGCGACACGCTGGTGACCATGGCCGGCGACCCGCGCAACACCG
>JBFGJL010000284.1:0-3099 GCA_041577235.1 Acidimicrobiia bacterium
GGGAGCCACTGCCGACAGGAAGAAGCGCAGGTACATCACCAGCCCCAGGTGGCCTTGGCGAACATGCCGGCCAGGTCGGGATTACGGTCGAGGGTGCGGCTGGCGCGATCGTAGGAAACGGCCGCCGTCTGGCCGCTGCCGGGGTAGACGAGCGTCACCTCCACCCGGTCCGGGTGGATGGTGATGACGTTGTACGACGGCCGGGTGTAGCCCCGCAGACGGTGGGAGGACACGGTGCCGCTGTTCACCACCAGCATCCCCCCGACCTCCCACACGTGGGGTACGTGCTTGTGGCCACAAAGCACCACGTCCACCGCCGAGTCCTCCAGCAGGGCGAGCACGTCGCCGGCGTCCCACACCGTGTTGCGCTCCCGCCCGGTTCCGGGCACCGGCACCAGGTGGTGGTGGAGGGCGAAGATCCGGAAGTCGGCCTGATGGGAGAACTGCTCGCGGATCCACTCGTAGCGCTCCCGCCCGATCTCGCCCTCGGCCAGGTCGGGCTTCGAGCTGTCCACCGCCACCACCGTCAGCCGGCGCGGAGGATTGCTGCGGCTCAGGTGCAGGTAACGGTCGGCGTGAGCCCCTCCAGTGTCACCCTTCCCGAAATGATCCTGGAAGTGGACGTACCCGACGTTCTTGGCATCGTGATTGCCGGGGATGACGACCGTCACCATCTCCTCTTGAAGCGGACGCAAGGCGTCGCGGGCGGTCTGGAACTCGGAGGCGTACCCCTCTTGGGTGAGGTCTCCGGCCACCACCACCAGATCGGGCTGCAGCGCCCGCACCTCCTCGACGGCGTGGGCCAGCAGATCCGGATCGAAGAAGGGCGACCCACAGTGCAGGTCGGAGATCTGGGCGATGACGAAAGGAGACATGGAACTCCCTGCTCAACGGCCGCATACTACCGAGCGTTGGTCAGATCACTTGTATCCCGATGGTGTGGTAGCCGGTGGCGCCGTCGGGGCGGGGCGGGGCGACGTCGGCGGTCTGGGTCTCGCCGGCTCCGTCCGTGGCTCGCACCCGGATGAGATGGTTGCCCGTAGTAGCCTCCCACTCCGCTACCCACAGTCGCCAGCTGTCGGCCGCCAGCTCGTCGGCCAGGGTGGCATCGAACCAATTCCCGTCGTCGATCCGCACCTCCACCCGGCTGATGCCGCGGTTGGGGGCCCAGGCGACACCGCCGATCCGGGTCGGCCCGGCTTGCAGCCGCTGGCCGGACCGAGGTACGTCGATCCGGGACTGGGTCTTGATCGGAGCCTCCTTCGCCCAGCCCCGAGGAACCCAGTAGGCATCGAAGGCCTCCCAGGTGGTCAGCTCGATCGCGGCCAGCCACTTGGTGGCCGACACGTATCCGTACAGACCGGCGACCACCAGTCGGGCGGGGAAGCCGTGGGCGAGCGGCAGCGGCTCGTCGTTCATGGCAACGGCCACCATCGCCACCCTCCCGTCAAGGGCCACCTCGGTGGGGAAGCCCACCGTGAATCCGTCCACCGCCCGGCCCACGATCTGGGTCGCCTCCGGGCGCAGACCGGCCCGTTCCAGCAGGGCCGGGAGTGGTACCCCCTGCCACTTGGCGTTGCCCACCAGATCGCCGCCCACCTCGTTGGAGACGCAGGACAGCGTCACGTACCGCTCGATCATGGGAAGGTCGAGCAGGTCGGCGTAGGTGAGCTGGTAGGGACGGTCCACCAGCCCGCTGATGTCCAGCGACCAGGCCGCCACGTCCACCCTCGGCACCGAGAGGGCGGTGTCGATCCGGTAGAAGCGGTCGTTCGGAACCAGAAGGGGAGACACCCCTGGAACCTCGAGCGAGGCACCCGGCGGCGGTGGCGTCACGCGATCGACGGCGGCGGGGAGGACCACGTCCGACCGGCGGGCCGCCAGCGTGCGGGTGCGCTGCAGGAGCCGCCGGCCACCCACCGCCGCCAGCGCGGCCAGGGCCAGCATCGCGCCGGAGGCGAGCAGGAATCGGCGCCGGGCGGGATCGTCCGGTCCGCCGGTCGGAACGGCTCTACCAACCGCCAGGGCGGTCCGCAGCAGGGTGGAGAGCACCGCCAATCCCACCGCCGCCGCCACCACGGCCGCCACGGCGGTAGGGGCCGCCTCGGCTTGGGGGTCGCGCAGACCGGCGATGACCCCCAGCAGCGCGAACGCCGAGAACACCACCGGCGGGAGGGCGGGGCGGCGGCTTCCCGCCCGCCCCACCACCGCCCCGATGAGAGATGCGACCACCACGATGCCGGCGATCAGCGCCGGCTTGTCGGCAGTGCCGAAGACGGCGATGGCGAATTCCTTCACGGGCGCCGGGGCCAGGTCGATGACCAGCGATCCCACCGCCGTCACCAGCGAGGGGACCGAGGCGAACAGGCCGGCCAGCAGCTCGGCCGCCGCCAGCGACGAGACGGCTGCCAGCGCACCGGCGACGGCGGCGCGAGCGGCGGGGACGGCTGGTTCGGACATAGATCTTCGCCGATCAGGGTAGGCCAGGGCCGAACCTGCCAACCCGGACCCGCACCGAGTTTCGCGACTCTTAAGTCTTGGCGGAACGGGGGTCGGGCGAGGGCGGTTGCCGACCGCTGGCTCCGCCTAGCGTGGGGTCATGACCGAGGCGAGGCTGGTGCAGGGTGAAGACGGAGTCAGTCGGTGCTGGTGGGCCGATGACCCGCCCGAATATCGCGTCTATCACGACCTGGAGTGGGGACGGGCGGAGGCGAGCGACGACCGGCTGTTCGAGAAGCTGGCGTTGGAGGGGTTCCAGTCCGGCCTCAGCTGGCTCACGATCCTGCGCAAGCGAGAGGGTTTCAGGGAGGCGTTCGCCGGTTTCTCCATCCCCGCCGTCGCCCGTTTCACCGAACGGGACGTGGCCCGGCTGGTGAAGAACCCGGCCATCGTCCGACATCAGGGGAAGATCCGTGCGACCATCTCCAACGCCCGCCGGGCGCAGGAGACGATCGAGGCAGAGGGTTCATTGGCCGTCTACCTGTGGTCCTTCGCTCCCCGCCAGGACCCCGGGCCGCAACCCGAGCTCCCCTTCACCGGGGCCTCGACCGAGCTCAGCCGCGAGTTGAAGCAGCGGGGGTGGTCCTACGTGGGCCCGAC
>JBFGJL010000285.1:0-3095 GCA_041577235.1 Acidimicrobiia bacterium
CATTTCTTGCCGACCGCCGACCGGTAGAACTCGACCACCCACCACGACCCGCGGGTCGGGCGCTGCCGTGTGGTCGTCACCCAGGGACCTCCTCTGCGCCAGAGCCGGGTCCAACCTAGCAGCGGGTGGGGTTTCGCCCGCCCGAGCGGGAGGTGACGGCGAGGCTTCGCGATCTTGACGGCCCCCCACCCCGGTGTCATGATGACATCAATGTAATTACACGAGTGTGAGGGGATGGACTCGTGCAGGCCAAGTTGATCGAGGCGCTTGCCATCGACCGATTGTCGTGGCAGGACTACGCCAATTGCCGGGGTGCCGACGCCGACTTGTTCTTCCCGGAGCGGGGGGCTTCGACGAGGAAGGCGAAGGCGATCTGTGCCGCATGTCAGGTCCAGGCCGAGTGCCTGGAGTTCGCCATCACGGAAAGCGAGAAGTTCGGGATCTGGGGAGGGTTGTCGGAACGGGAACGCCGCAAGATCCGCAAGCAGCGAGCGTTGCGGGCCCGCCGCTACGTGTCCTGAGCGCCGGTCGGCCGGGTCGCGCCGATATCATGAAGGCGTGACCGGCTGAAGAGGGAGCTACGCGTGGAGAACGTCGGCATCGCCCTGCTGGTGGCGGCCGTGCTACTGGGGATCATCGGGTTCCTGTCGGGGCGCAAGACTCGGGAGATGAAACGGCAGATCCGGGCCGAGACGGCGACGTCGGCTCCTCGCGCCGAACTCGATGTGGTCGAGCCCCGTCCCCAGGTCGCCGAGTTCCACGTCCGGGGCGAGGAGGCGCTGGTGACCTTCGACGTGCCGCTGGCCCGGGGCGAGATCGACGAGGTGATGTCCGATCTCCTGTTGCGGGAGGCGGTGGAGGTGGTACGGGAGAAGCGCCACTCGTTGCCGATCGACCAGGTGCACGTGGTGGTGGCGCTGGCCGGCGACCCGGCCAACCCCCGGCGGGTGGGGAAGCTGGAGCTGGAGACTCCGGGGGTGCTCCCGCCCCCGGTCAACATCCCCTCGATGCTGCACTTCTCGAGCATCGGGTACGACCCGCTCGACAGCCAGTTCGAGGAGGGCGCCGCCGACCACGTCCCCGGAGTGGCGGAGCGGTCCCGTACGGAAGAGCTGCGCCCGATCGGGGACGAGCTGCGGCTCCCCAAGGCGGTGGACGTGGGGCTGCGGGCGCAGGGGATCGATCCCGATACGATGAACTCGGGTGAGCTGGTGCGGGGCATGCTGGCCCTGTTCGGCTACATGGTCACGGCGGCCGACAAGCCCGGCACCTATTTCGCCGACAAGGGGGGCCAGCGCACCTATCTGCGGGAGGAGCCCCACACCGGAGGTGCCTATCCCGAGCTGGACGAGTCGGTCATGCGCGCCTTCCAGGTCGACTTCATGAGCTCGGGGGCGGCTCGCGGCATGCTCGTCACCGACAAGTACGCCCCCTTCGAGGTGTACGAGCGGGAACGGCGAGATCCGCGGGTGCGCTATGTCACCCGGGAGCGACTGCAGAAGTTCGTGGACGCCCTGAGCCTGGAGTGAGCCGGGCCCTGCGGGTGGGGGTGGCCCTCCCCCATTCCGGCTACTCGTTTCCGGGAGAGCCGCTCGGATGGGAGCGGGTGGCGGAGGTGGCCGCCTTCTGTGAGGAGCAGGGGTTCGATGCGATCTGGGCCTCCGACCACTTCGTTTTCGACCAACCGCCGCTGGTGGAAGGGACGGCGAGCCAGCTCGATCCGCTGGTGGTGCTCCCGGCGCTGGCCACGCTGACCAACCGCATCCGGCTGGGGACCCTCACCCTGGCGGTGGGCTTCCGCCCACCGTCGGTGGTGGCCAAGGCGGCTGCCTCGCTGGATCGTCTCAGCGGCGGCCGCCTCACCCTGGGGCTGGGAGCAGGGTGGATGGCGTCGGAGTACGCCCGGGCGGGGATCCCGTTTCCGCCGGCTGGTGAGCGGCTCGAGCAGCTGGAGGAGGCGGTACAGCTCATCCGGGCCATGCTGGCGGCGGAGGTCGCCAGCTTCCAGGGGAAGCACTTCAGGGTGGTGGAGGCACCCAACCGCCCGGGGCCGGTCCAGGACCAGGTGCCCATCTGGGTAGGGGCCCACGGCGAGCGGGCGCTGCGGGTGGTGGCCCGGGTGGCCGACGGATGGAACATCGCCTGGCGCATCACCCCCGACGAGTACCCCGCCCAGCTCGACCGACTCCACCGCGCTTGCCGGGAGGTGGGCCGCGATCCGGATTCGATCCGCCGGTCGGTGGCGCTGCTGGCGCTGGTCGGCGAGGACGAGTCCGATCTCGATCGTCGTTACCGTCGCTGGCAGCAGCTGGCACCGGACCTGGTGGGGGGACTCGATCGAGCGAGCTTTGCCCGCACCGCCCTGGTCGGCACCCCGGGCCAGGTGCGGGCCCGGCTCGAGCGCTTCCGCCAGGCGGGCGTGGACGAAGTGATCCTGGCGTTCGCGCCGGTGCCCTTCGCCTGGTTCCCCGACGGGGGAGCCGACCTGGTCGCCGCCGACGTGCTGGCCGACCTTCGGTGAGGGGACGGCTACTATGACCATCAAAGGAGCGGCGTATGTTCGGACTGAAGCCCGGCGAGCTGATCATCATCTTGGTCGTGATCCTGCTGTTGTTCGGCGCCCGCAAGCTGCCGGATCTGGCCAGGTCGATCGGGGCTTCGGCCAAGGAGTTCCGCAAGGGCCTGCAGCAGGGAGCCGAATCGGAGGAGGAGGAGTCCTCCGAGTCCGCCACCGAGCAGGACTCCTAGGAACTAACCACCCTGGCTCCTCGTTGAGCGGTTAGGCCGTCTCGTGCCTGACAGTGTCCCGCTCACGTGGGAAGAGGTTGCACGTTCCTATGGTCGCCGGATCTACAACTTCGCCTATCGCCTCACCGGCAACCGCGACGACGCCGCCGACCTCACCCAGGAGGTGCTGCTGCGGGTCAAGCGGGGCCTCCCCGACTACCAGCCGGGTTCCTTCGAGGGCTGGCTGTGGCGCATCACCCGCAACGCCGTCCTCGACGACGTGCGCCGCAAACAGCGCCGTCCCACCTCCCCCCTCCCGGAGGAGGTGGACCGGCTGGAGCGGGCCGCCTCCCCGTCGCCCGACGAGG
>JBFGJL010000286.1:0-3066 GCA_041577235.1 Acidimicrobiia bacterium
AGGCGCGGACCGCTCCGGCCACGATCGT
The DNA here is from genome assembly GCA_041577235.1 of Acidimicrobiia bacterium. GTDB lineage: Bacteria > Actinomycetota > Acidimicrobiia > Spongiisociales > DATADW01 > JBFGJL01. The sequence goes on from JBFGJL010000286.1 coordinate 29, forward strand.
GAGCAACGCGTCGTTGACGGTTCCACCCAGGGCGTTCTTGATCTCCTTGATCGGGTCGAGCTCGAGGGTGAGCCAGTCGAGGCGGCGGTTGGGTCCGATGGGCGGGTTGAGGGGGGTCTTGGACGAGGGCTTCAGCCAGCCGGACGACAGGGAGTGGGCGGTGGCCCGCAGCCTACGTTGCAGATCGGCGGTGACCGCCAAGCCCTCCTCCCGCCATTTGCCCAGCGAGCGGGCCCCGTCCAGCGCCCGCCGGGTCCGGCGTGCCGCTTCCGCCACCAGCAGCTCGGCCCCGGTCGGCGCCGGGCGCGGCTCCCAGGGAGGGGCAGGCTCGATCTCCTCGGTCGGGGCGAACCCCATCAGGACCGCCATCAGGTCGACGCCGGCCATCCCGTCGATCATGCAGTGGTGGATCTTGGCGATGGTGGCGAACCGGTCCCCCTCCAGTCCTTCGACGATCCACAGCTCCCACAGCGGCTTGGCCCGGTCGAGTTGTTGGGAGCAGATCCGGCCCGCCAGCATCTTCAGCTGCTCCTCGCTGCCGGGGCGGGGGAGGCTGGTGTGCCGCACGTGATAGTCGAAGCTGAAGTGGTCGTCGTCCACCCACACCGGCGAACGCTCCAGCGGCACCCGGGCCAGGCGCTGCCGGTAGCGGGGGATGTACTGCAGCTTGGATCCGATGAAGGACCGCAGGGTGGCGATGTCGATGCCGCCGCCGGGTCGGGCGAGAGGGCCAGCTTCGAAGATGGCCACCCCGGCCACGTGCATGTGAGTCTCGCGACTCTCCAGCGCCAGGAAGGAGGCGTCGAGCGGGGAGAGGCGCTCGTAGAAGGGCTCGGCCATGACGCCAGGTTAGAGGCACCGCCGCCGGCCCGAATCCGGGCGCCCTCGGCAGGATTCGAACCTGCGACACCGGGTTTAGGAAACCCGTGCTCTATCCCCTGAGCTACGAGGGCGGGTGCCGTCATGGTAGGCGGCGCACCCGCCGCCATCGTTCGCGTAGGCTGCCCTTGAGGCCCCTTGTGAGGGCGGAGGCGGAGCCAACCGCCCGCCCGGGGGAAGAGGCGAGAGGGGAAAGGGGTGATTCGATTGTCTCGCATGAAGAGACGTCTGTGGCCGCTGGCGGCCGCCTACGCAATGCTGGTGGTGATGGTGCCGGCCCCGGCGGCGGCCGGGCATCCGTTCCTGACGCCGCAGCCGCCGTTCATCACACTCGACCCGGGCGTGCCCGCCGGCTCGTCGGTGCTGGCGATCATCAGCTCGGGTGAGACCTACCACGGCTTCAGGTTCCAGGGGATTCCGGACGGCATCGGATTGGCGCCCGGACCCACTCCCGGCACGGTCAATGCCTTCGTGACCCACGAGGAGAGCACGGTGCCCTTCCGCAATGAGGCCGACTTCCAGGACGCCTCGATCTCGAAGCTGACCCTGGACACCGCCACCGGGGCGGTGCTGGCGGCCAGCGTCCCGATCGGGCCCGAGAACGGGTACTTGCGGTTCTGCTCGGCCTTCATGGCGGGGCCGGCCGAAGGCTTCTCCAACTACACGTTCTTCGCCAACGAGGAGACCAACGACATCGTCGACGTTCCCGCCGGTGCTCCCTACGGCCCCGATCCGGCGCTGGGCGATCAGCGTCAGGGCGGCTACACGGTGGTGCTCGACGCCGTCACCGGTGCCTACACCCAGGTGGCGGGGATGGGACGGCTCAACCACGAGAACACGGTGGCCATCCCCGGCTACAACCAGCTGGCGATGCTGACCACCGACGACACGTTCACGGCCACCACCTCCCAGCTCTACCTGTACCTGGCCAATCACGAGTCACACGTGTGGGAGGACAAGGGGAGTCTGTGGGCGTTCCGGGTCACCGCCACCGAGGCGGGGACGGTGAAGCGCAACGACCCCTTCAACGGGGCCAACGACTACCTCGACATCCAGCCCGGTGACGACTGGAAGGGCGAGTTCATCCGGGTGCCCAAGGAGATCGCCCGGGGTGAGACCGGCGAGGCTCCCCAGGACGCGCTGGAGAACTGGTCGAACGACAACAACGTCTTCCAGTTCATCCGGCTGGAGGACCTGGCCTACGACCGCAACAACCCGCGGGTGGTGTACGTGGCCGACACGGGCGCCTCCCGGGTGGTACCCGATCCGACCACGGGACGGATGCACCGGCCGAGCGGGGCGATCGGACAGGCCGACAACGGCCGCATGTTCAAGTTCGTGTTCAACGACAAGAACCCGCGCAAGGTGGACAGCTTCTCGGTGCTGGCCGACGGGGACGCGCCGACGGCTGCCGAGTTCGTGCCCTTCCGCGCCCCGGACAACATCGACACCAGCGCCAACAGCCTGATGGTGCAGGAGGACACCTCCAACGCCAAGATCTGGCGGTTGGACTTCAGCACCGGCACCTGGTCGGTGGTGGCCACCGTCAACGATCCGTCGGGCGAGTCGAGCGGCATCGTTGACGCCTCCGAGTGGTTCGGACCGGGGGCGTGGCTGCTGGACGTGCAGGGCCACGGCGCCTTCGTCGATCAGCAGGTCATCGACGGTGTGACCTTCAAGCTCGAGTCGGGCCAGCTGCTCCTGATGACGATCCCCGGCACCTAGGCGCCGGCGGTTCGACACGAGAAGGGGCCGGGACGTAGGTCCCGGCCCCTGTTCGTATACTCGCCGGCATGTCCGAGCGGCTGTTCGGGGACTATCTGGCCCCGGGCTATTGCGAGACCTTCGAGGCGGGCCGGCCCCGCTCCCACTACCGCGATCTGGTAGCCCGGCTGGAGGGCCTCCCGGCGGCCGACCTGGCCGAGCGGGCCCACCTGGCCGATGCCATCTTCCGCAACCTGGGGATCACCTTCGCCGTCTACGGGGAGGCGGAGGGGGTGGAACGGACCTGGCCGATGGATCTCATCCCCCGGATCATCCCGGCCGGGGAGTGGGATCACCTCGAGCAGGGCCTCACCCAGCGCATCACCGCTCTCAACCGGTTCCTGGACGACCTCTATGTGGGCGACCAGGCGGCGCTCAACGATGGGGTGGTTCCC
>JBFGJL010000287.1:0-3048 GCA_041577235.1 Acidimicrobiia bacterium
GAACTCCTCGGCTCGCTCGATCAGCCCGAACGCCCGCTCCGGGACGACCGTGAAGATGGCGTGGCTGCGGAGGAAGCGGGCCAGGGCGGCCCGTCCGGCCGGGTCGGGTTCGTACTTCTCGGCGTAGGCGGCGACCACGGCGTCGAGATCCGGGCCGGAGGCCGCGCCCGCCCTTCCTTCCACCGACACACACTCGACCGTGTCTTCGGCGGCCACCACGATGCGCGGATTGGTGGCCAGGTTGCGCGCCTTGCGGGAGCCAGGGGAGCAGGAGAACCCGAAGATCTGCCGATCGGCCAGCCACACTCCCCACACCGGCATGGCGTGGGGCCGACCGGCGCCGGAGGCGGTCACCACCCAGAAGCTCCGGGAGGCGATCAGCCGCTGCTCGGCCCAGGACCAGGGGAGCAGCCCGGTTGGGTCGGCCGGAACTCCGTAGCCGGGCATGTGGGGACGCTCCGAACGGGGCATGCCGTCACGCTACCCCGGAGCCGCCATCCTGGACTGGGGGTCAGGCCGCCGGACGGCACACCCGGCACCCACGGTAACCCGCCTGCTCGGCCGCCTGCCGATCGGAGAACCACACCCGGTGCCGCTCGGTGACCCGCCGGGCGTTGCGGCAGGAGGGGTGGCAGAAGATGCGGGTGGTATCGCTCCCGGTCAAGCGGCGCCCAGCGGCCGCGTCCGCCTCCAGCTGGTCGGTGTCGACCCCCTCCATCTGCAGCAGGTCCCGCTTGCGGGCGTCGCCCAGCGAGTAGCGGCCCAGCGTCCCGTCGTGGCGGATCACTCGATGGCAGGGAACAACCAGCGGCACCGGGTTGCGGGCCAGCGCCGTGCCGACCGCCCGCACCGCTCCCGGTCGGCCGATCTCCTTGGCTACCCAGCCGTAGGGACGGACCTCCCCTCGGGGGATCTCGGCTGCTTTCCGCAGCACCGCCACCTGAAAGGCCGTGATCGACCGCAGGTCGAGCGGCAGCGACCCCGGCCGGCCTTCGGCCAGGGCTCGTTCGAGCCGGCGGACCAGTCCGGCGGGAGGACGGTCCACCGCCACCACCGGCCGCTCGAACGTGCGGTGGAACCAGTCCTGAAACTGCTCGGCATCCTCGGCCAGGCTCAGCGAGGAGACGCCCGCCGGGTTGAAGGCGACGAACAGGTCGCCCAGTGGGCCGGGATGGGAAAAGAAGCCGTCGGCCAGGCCGGTGGCCACGAGCGTGCCCGTCAGGACGGTGGGAGGCGCAACCTCCCGCAAGGCGCCCAGGGCGGTGGTGAGCTCGTCGTGGTGCATCGGATCCGGTTCCATCAGGTGATCTCCTGTTCGAGCATGCTTCGTAGGCGCTGCAGCCCACGGTGGGCGTCCGATTTGGCGGTGCCGGCCGGACGGCCGGTGGCGGCGGCGATCTCGTCGTACGACAGGCCGACCACATGGCGCAGCACCACCGCCGTTCGAGCCGGGGCGGGGAGGGCGGCGAGCCGGCGCGCCCAGGCGTCCTGTTGGTGGCGGACCACAGCCACCGTCTCTGGATCGGGGTCGGCATCGGGGACGGCCGGGTCGAGGGGAGCCGTCGGCGGCCGCCGCGAGCGGCGCCGGGCTCGGTTGCGGCTCAGGTTGAGGGCGATGGTCCACAGCCAGCCCCGCAGCTGGAGATCGGCGATGCGGGCGGGGCCGTAGCCCTGCAGGGCTCGGTAGGCTCGCACGAAGGTCTCCTGGGTCAGGTCCTCGGCGTCGGAGCGGTCGCCGGTCAGGCGCAGGATCCCGGAATAGATCCCATCCTGGTGGGCCCGCACCAACGCCGGGAAGGCGCCGTCCAGGTCGGCGGCCAGGTGGCTGGTCAGGGTGCGCTCGTCGCCGCTCACGGGTTCGACCATTGTCACATCCAACAGAACCCCGGCACCGCCCGATCGGTTGCGTACCATCGCCGGATGGCCGGGTTCACTCGTCGAGAGCTGGAGTCCTTCCGGGGCCATCCGGTCGACGACCTGGTGGCTAGAGGAGTGCGGCTGCTGTTCGTCGGCATCAACCCCGGCCTGTGGACTGCCGCCACCAACACCCACTTCGCCCATCCCGCCAACCGGTTCTACCCGGCGCTGCACCGAGCCGGAATCACCGGTTACCTGATCGACCCCGCCGCCGGGATGACCGAAGCGGATCGACGTCATCTCCTCGAGCGAGGGGTGGGCATCACCAACCTGGTGAATCGGGCCACCGTCCGGGCCGCCGAGCTGACGGCCGCCGAGCTGGTGGCGGGAGCGGGGCGGCTCGAACAGACCGTCCTCTGCTGGGCGCCGGCGGTGGTGGCGGTGGTGGGAATCACCGCTTACCGGACCGGCTTCGCATCACCCCGGGCTCGGCCCGGCCGCCAGGTGCAGACCCTGGCGGGGGCTGAGCTCTGGGTGCTCGGCAACCCGAGCGGACTCAACGCCCACGAGACGGTGGAGACTCTGGCGCGCGCTTATCGGGAGCCGGCCAGAGCGGCGGGAGTAGCACTCGATCCTCCCCGGTTCTGATCGGATAACCTGCGGCGCAGCCGAGCCAGGAGCCCGTCCATGTTTCGCCTCACCCCGCCCACCAACGCCACCTTCGCCATCTCGGTGATCGCCATCGCCGCCGGGGTGGTGGCTTGGACCGGCACCATCGATCTGGGGTCGGCCGATCTGGCCTTCTGGCTGACGGCCGGCGGCGGGATTCTGCTCACCCTGGGCGTACTGTTCCGCAAGATCTGAGCCTCGCCGCTCCCTCCCCGGCCGGTCGCTAGCTTGGCGGGGCGATGCGGGCACGGTTGCGGGACCTGGGCATCACCATCGGCGAGCTGACGCCGGGGCCCCACAACGCCATCACCGATGTCGAGGGGGTGTGGGTCGGACACACCACGGTCGTGCGAGACCGGCCCCGGGTGGCTCGAACCGGAATCACGATGGTCGTGCCCCGCGAGAATCGGATCTGGGGCGACTACGCCTTCGCCGGGTGTCACTGGTTGAACGGTAACGGCGAGATGACCGGCATCCCCTGGTTGGACGAGTCGGGCATGTTGGGATCGGCGATCGGCATCA
>JBFGJL010000288.1:0-2929 GCA_041577235.1 Acidimicrobiia bacterium
GCCGCGCCGCCGGCGACGCCAGAGGGCGGTCCGAGGCGAGCGGGACCGTCGCCGGCGCCGGTGATGACGCCGGCGGTGCGGTCTCGCCCGTCTCCGCCTCGTGGATGGTGCAGATCGGCCGGCCCTGCGGGACCGGCTGGTTGATGGCGACCAGCCCGCGTACCACCCCGTCGATCGGAGCTTCCACCTCCGCCGCCACCTTCTCCACCTGGACTTCGGCGATCAGCTGGCCGGCTCGCACCGAGCCGCCCTCGTCCACCATCCAGGCGGTCACCACCCCGTCCTCACCCTCCTGGGTGAGGACGGGCATCAGCACCTCCTGCGGCACTGGTCAGCCTCGGATCAGCGAGGTGGCAGATGCCGCGATCGATTCCGGGTCGGGCAGCACGAACTGCTCGAGCGGTCGGCTGTACGGGATCGGCACGTCCGGCACCGCCAGCCGGGCCGGAGCGGCATCGAGATGGTCGAACGCCTCTTCGATGGCGGTCATCGCCACCTCGGCCGTCATCCCGAAGCTGCGATAGTCCTCGTCGACCACCAGCAGCCGGTGGGTCTTGCGCACCGAATCGGCGAGTGCCGTCTTGTCGAGCGGCACCAGGGTCCGCAAGTCGAGCACCTCCGCCGAGATGCCGTCGCCGGCCAGCAGGTCGGCGGCGTCCAGGGCTCGGTGCACCGACAGACCAACGGTGGCGATGGTCACGTCGGTCCCCTCCCGGGCCACTGCCGCCTCCCCGAGGGGGACGGTGTAGGCCTCTTCTGGCACGGAGCCCGTGGCCCGCGGGTTGTGGGTCATCCACCCCAGGCCCAGCACCCCTTTGTGGAACATGTAGAGCACCGGGTTGTCGTCACGGATGGCCGAGATCATCAGACCTTTGGCGTCGTAAGGGTTGGAGGGGATCACCACCTTCATCCCCGGGAGGTGGGCGAAGGTGCCCCACAGGGTCTGGGAGTGTTGGCCGGCGTCGGAGTAGCCGCCGCCCACCGCGGTGGTCAGCACCATCGGAACCGAGATCGCCCCACCGGAGAAGTAGTGGATCTTCGCCATGTGGTTGTAGATCTGGTCCATGCAGACCCCGAAGAAGTCGACGAACATCAGCTCGGCGATGGGTCGCAGCCCGTGCAGGGCAGCACCGACGGCCGCACCGATGAAGCCCGTCTCCGAGATCGGGGTGTCGATCACCCGGTCGGGGCCGAAGCGGTCGAGCAGCCCTTCGGTGGCCCCGAAGATGCCGCCGTAGACCCCGATGTCCTCCCCCATCACCAGCACCCGGTCGTCGCGTTCCATCTCCTGAGCGATCGCTTCGGCGATGGCCTTCTGTGTCGTGAGTTTCCTCTCAACGAGCGTGGTCATCGTGATCCTCCTAGGCGAACACGTGGAGGAGGGCGTCCTCCGGCTCGGGGAATGGACTGGAACGGGCGAACTCGATCGCCGCGTCGACCTGCTCGGTCGCCTCGGCCCGGAGCCGTTCCACCTCGGACTCCGTCAGCAGGCCTTCCTCCACCAAACGCTGAGGGAAGGTCTGGATGGGATCGCGATCGAGCATCGCCTGCTTGAAGTCGTCGGCCCGGTAGGCGTCGGCGTCACCCTCGAAGTGGCCCCACAGCCGGTCGGTCTTGACCTCGATGAGGCTCGGTCCCTCCCCGGCCCGGGCCCGCCGGATGGCCTCGCCGGCCACCTCGTAGACGGCCCCCGGGTCGTTGTCGGAGACCAGCACGCCCGGGATGCCGTAGGCCGAAGCCCGGTCGCTGTTGTCGGCGATGGCGGTCGAGGCCGTCTTCGGCACCGAGATGGCGAAGGCGTTGTCCTCGCAGATGAACACCACCGGCAGCTCCCAGAGGGCAGCCAGGTTGAGGGACTCGTGGAAGGCGCCCTGGTTGGCGGCCCCTTCCCCGAAGAAGGAGATGGCCACGTTGTTCTGACCCAGCCGCTTGAAGGCCAGGCCGGCTCCGCACGCGGTCGGCATCCCCTCGGCGATGATGCCGGAGCAGCCGAAGCTGGGATCGGTCGAGAACAGGTGCATGTGCCCGCCTTTGCCCTTGCCCAGTCCGGTGCTCTTGCCGAAGATCTCGGCGGTCATCTCGTTCAGGTCGACGCCTTGGGCGATGGCGACGTGGTGGGGACGGTGAGTGGCGGTGATGGCATCGCCCGGCTGCAGGTGGGGCATGACCCCGACCGCCACCGGTTCCTGCCCCGCTGCCAGGTGCATCTCCCCGGGGATCGTCCCGGCGGCGATGTCGAACACCGGGGACTTGCCCTCGGTGTAGATCTGCCGGATCTGCTCCTCGAAATAGCGGATCTTGAACATGGTCGAGCACATAGCGACCAGATGTTCCTTGGGTATGGCCAAGCCGACCTCCCTTCCTCGGGCGGTCCGCCCTGCCCTACCTCGTCGACGAGCCGCCGACTGACACGATCCCGGCCAACGTACCGGCCGGGGTGTTCGACCTGCCAGGGCCGATGGTCACCACCCTACGCCGGCAGGGCGAGGGCCGCCGCCGGGTCGAAGAGGTGAGGTCCGGGAGCCACCCGCACCACCGCCGCCCCCGCCGCCATGAGCTTGCGCTCTCCGTCCAGCGCCACCACCCGGCAGGCCGGGTCGAGCCGGGCCTCGGATCCCAAGGAGAGCAGGCGGTGCTCGGCCACCTCGAAGTCCCTCACCAGTCCCGGCCCGAACACTGCCCGGACTCTCTGTCCCGGGCCGAACCGTAGGTAGCGGGCCTGGCCGGCCGGAAGCGTTCCCAAGCCGGCGGAGATGGCGGCCACTCCCACCGCGGTGGGCCCGGGCCCTGCCACCACCCCTTCCACCAGGTCGTCGGGCTGCCACAGGGCTCCGGAGCCTGCCCACGGCCCCCGGGTCCCCACCACGTCCACCACCGCCGTATGACGTTTGCCGCCATCCTCGACCACCAGCCGGACGCCGGAACGGAA
>JBFGJL010000289.1:0-2911 GCA_041577235.1 Acidimicrobiia bacterium
CCGGCCGAACAGGGCCTCGAGGTCGGCCCACCGGTCGGCGGTCAGGGGGCGGACGACGACCGACACCCGGGGAAGTGTAGGTGGGTAAACCTCACGGGCCTCTCGGACGAGTACCACAGTGAGTATCCACAAATACCACTCTTTGTGGTGGGAGGTCCGACACGATGCCGAGAAAGACACTGGTCTTCGCCATCAGCTTCACCGCCGTCCTCGTCGCCGGGGTCGCCTTCGCCCAGGTGGGGTCGTGGTCCCCCGACCGCCCCGCCGGCGAGGCGATGGCGCCCGCCTACCGCCTGGACGAACGGCCGGAGCCCAAGATCGCTCCCACCACCACCGTCGCCGAAGAGCCGGAGGAGGCGGAGGAGGCGACGCCCAGCCGGCCGGAGCGGAAACCGGCGAGGCCGGCCGAGGAGCCTCGCCCGACGAGACCCCCCAGCATCGAGATCCTCTCGCCGGCCGACGGGGCGGTGGTGCACGACAAGACGATCGCCTTCGAAGGGCACGTGACCCGCGGTGCCCGGGTGTTCGCCGGCCCCTACGAGGCCGACGTGAACGACCACGGCGTCTGGCGTATCGTGCTGGTGCTCGAGGTGGGTCGCAACGTCGCCACCCTCCGGGCGATCGACCGCCACGAGAACGTGGCGGAGGCAACGGTCACCGTCGTGTACCAGCCCCCGGAGCAGCCGAAGGAGGAGCCGCGCGAGCAGCCCAAGGAAGAGCCACGGGAGCGGCCCAGAGAGGAGCCCAAGGAAGAGCCGCGTGAGCAGCCCCAGGAGGAACACGAGTTCTCGGCTCATCAGAAGTACGGGTCGTGCGAGGAGAACCCTCCGTATGACGTCTTCTACGGAACCGGCATCCCCGGCCACAAGGTCTGGGTCGTCTCCGAGTACGGGAGCGGCACCACCGCGGTGGGCCCGGGCGGGGGCTGGGACCTCAAGGTGAGCTTCCCCGAAGCCCCGTACGGCGTGACCTTCCCGGTGGTGATCGAGTCCGGCGAGCATCGGGTGGTGTTCGAGTTCACCCGCCTCGGTGGTGGCGACGAGGAGGCCGCAGGCCACTGAGCCGGGCGAGGCCGGATCAGGTCGCCAGCTCGGCCAGGGTGCGGAGAGTGGCGACGTCGGTGGCCGCCACCAACAGATGGTCGATACCGGCGGCCGTCCAGCTCTGCAGCCGGTCTCGGATCATCGCCCGGTTACCGATCAGGCTGGTCTCGTCGACCAGCTGATCGGGAACGGCGGCCACCGCCTCGGCCTTGTGCCCCGCCAGGTACAGGTCCTGGATGCGGTCGGCCTGCGGTCCGTACCCGTACCGGCTCACCAGGTCGTGGTAGAAGTTGGTGCCGCGGGCGCCCATCCCGCCGATGTAGAGCGCCAGCCCAGGCTTCACCAACTCCCGACCCCGGGCCGGGTCGTCGGTCAGGAGAGCGGTGACGGCCGGGGCCACGTCGAAGCGATCCTCCTTCCCCTCCTGGCCGGACCGGCGGAACCCCTCCGCCAGGGAGGCGGCGAACACCTGGCCGGCCCGCTCGGGCGAGTAGAAGATCGGTAGCCAGCCGTCGGCGAGCTCGGCGGCCAGAGCTACGTTGCGGGGTCCGATGGCGGCCAGGTAGATGGGGAGGTCGGGGTCCAGTGGATGGGTGATCAGCTTGAGGGGCTTACCAAGCCCGGTGGCTCCCTCACCTCGATAGGGGATCTGGTACTCGCCTCCGTCGTGGACCAGCGGGTGCCGGCGAGCGAGGATCGACCGGACGATGGCGATGTACTCACGGGTCTTCGCCAGGGGTTTCCCATAGGGCACGCCGTGCCAACCCTCCACCACCTGCGGTCCCGACATCCCCAGGCCGAGCAGGAACCTCCCCCCGGAGAGCCGGTCGAGGGTGGCGGCGGTCATGGCGGTCATGGCGGGGGTACGAGCCGGCATCTGCATGATGGCCGACCCCACCTTGATCCGCTCGGTCCGAGCGGCGACCCAGCTCAGCACGGTCACGGCGTCGCTCCCGTAGGCCTCGGCCGCCCACACCGCCTCGAAGCCGAGCTCTTCTGCCGCGGCCACCAGGTCCAGCGGGATCCCCCCGCCGGAGCTCCAATAGCCGAGATTCAAGCTCAACCGCACTCGGGGTAGATTATCCCCGAGGTGCTCAGAGGGATGCTTCCACCCCGCCCGGTGCTGGCCGTCCCCGGGGCGGTGGCGGCCGGGCTGGCGACGCTGGCCGGCCAGGCCCTGTATGCCGCCTACCGCGACCTCCCCAGCTTCGAGGGGTCGGATCCGTCGGGGACGTTCGGCGACCCCTCCCGGCCGGGCGTGACCGTCGCCGCCGTGGGCGACAGCAGCATCACCGGGCCCGGGCTCGACGACATCGACCAATGCTGGATCCGGGTGGTCGCCCGACGCCTGACGGCCCGCTACCACGTACGGGTGGTCAGTCTCGCCATGGGCGGCTCGCGGGCGATCGACGTGCTGGACGAGCAGCTCGAGGTCCTGGCCGGAATCCGGCCCGACCTGGCCTTCTTCTCGGTGGGGACCAACGACATCGTGCACGGCACCCCGCTGCGACTGCTCCGCCGGCAGATCTTCGAAGCGGTGGAGGCACTGTCGGCCAGCAGTCGCATGGTGCTCGTGGCCGGGGTAGGAGACCTCGGCTCCGTGCCCCGGGCCCTCTTCCCGCTGAGTGCCATCCTCACCCGTCTGTCGGCGGTGGTCGACGGGTATCACCGGGAGGCGGCCGCCTCCGTACCCAACGCCGTCAAGGTTCCGATGCGGGAACTCTGCTCCCATGCCTTCCGCACTCGCCCCGAGGTCTTCTCGCCCGACCTCTACCATCCCGGCGCCGCCGGACACCTGGTGTGGGCCGACGCCGCCTACCCGACCTTCCTGGAGGCGCTGCAACGGCTGGAGACATGAGGTCGGCTTC
>JBFGJL010000290.1:0-2904 GCA_041577235.1 Acidimicrobiia bacterium
ACGTGTCGATTCGGGCCGAGATCCTCAACCTGCTGGCCCGGCTCGCCTCCGACCGGGGCATCGCCATCGTCATGATCACGCACGACCTCTCGACCGTGGCCGCCTACAGCGACCGCATCGCGGTGATGTACCTGGGCCGGATCGTCGAGATCGGTCCCACCCCCGCCGTCCTCCGGAACCCGAGCCATCCGTATACGGAGGCGCTGCTCTCGGTGGTACCGGTTCCCAACCCGGACCACCGGCCGCGTCCGGTGATCTTGGCCGGGGAGGCACCGGACCCGGCCCGGGTACCGGTCGGCTGCCGCTTTCATCCCCGCTGTCCGAAGGCCTTCGATCGGTGCCCACAGGTCGACCCCATCCTGAGGGTGGTGGCGGATGGCCACGCCGCCGCCTGCCTGCTGGTGGAGGGGAGCGACCCTCAAGGTGCAGGGGTTTCCTAGCCGATATTGCCTCTACGACCTCCGGAGGCAGTGTGAAGCTCGACGTCTACCGCTATGCCCGCCGGGGCGGCTGGTCGGCGCCGTTCGCCGACCTGGACTCGCCCCAGACCCTGCTCGTCGTGTTTGGAGCCGCCAACTTTCGGGACGAACCGGGGCCCTTCTTGGACCTGCGGGCGGCCTTCCCGGATGCGCTGATGATCGGCTGCTCCACCGCCGGCGAGATCCACGACACCCTGATCGACGACGACACCCTGGCCGTGGCCGTCGCCCACTTCGAGACCGCCACGCTCGCTTCGACCTGGGCCGAGGTGAGCGGCCCCGCCACTTCGTATGGGGCGGGACGGAAGGTGGCCGAAGCGTTGGCGGGGGACGATCTCCGATGCGTGCTGGTGCTCTCGGACGGGCTGGCGGTCAACGGCAGCGAGCTGGTACGGGGGTTGAACAGCGTCCTGCCCGGCTCGGTGGTGGTCACCGGGGGACTGGCCGGGGACGGCGATCGGTTCGAGTCGACCTGGGTCCTGGTGGACGGCCTGCCACGGGAGGGGTCGGTGGTGGCGCTGGGGATCTACGGGGACGTGACCGTGGGTCACGGATCGAGGGGGGGTTGGGACATCTTCGGTCCAGAGCGGATAGTCACCCGGTCGGAGGGCAACGTCCTGTATGAGTTGGACGGGCAGCCGGCTCTCGACCTCTACCGAACCTATCTGGGCGAGCAAGCGGCCGGACTGCCGGCCACCGGGCTGCTCTTCCCGCTGGCGCTGCGTTCCCACGCCGGGGACAGCAAGCAGCTGGTTCGCACCATCCTCGGGATCGACCAAGCGGACCGGTCCCTGATCTTCGCCGGCGATGTTCCGCAAGGTCACCTCGCCCAGCTGATGCAGGCCAACTTCGATCGGCTGGTGGGTGGCGCCGAACAGGCCGCCGAGGCGGCCCGGGTCCACGGCAACGGTGGGCCGTGCCTGGCCATCGCCATCTCCTGCGTCGGTCGCCGGCTCGTGCTGGGGGGACGGAGCGAGGAAGAGGTCGAAGCCACCCTCGAGGTGTTGCCTGCCGGCACCCGTCAGGTGGGGTTCTACTCCTACGGCGAGATCTCCCCCTACGCCACCGGCTCGTGCGATCTGCACAACCAGACGATGACTCTCACCACCATCAGCGAGCCGTGATGGATCCGCTGCTCGAACGTCAGCTGCGGCGGTTCGGGCTCGAAGCCGACAACCTTCCCACCGACCCGGAAGCCTGGCGGTCCTTCCTGGAGCGAGTCTCGGAGTCCTATTCGGCCGCCGACCGGGGCCGCTATCTGCTGGAGCGGTCACTGCACATCTCCTCGACCGAGATGAAGGCGCTCTACGACAGTCTGCGGGCGTCGTCCGAGTCACGGGTGGCGGCCGAGCGGGACCGGCTCCGTACGATCATCGACTCGTTGACCGACGGGCTCTGCACCCTGGACGGTGAAGGGCGACTGACCCTGCTGAACGGGGCGGGGGCACGCTACCTGGCCGCCAGCGAGGACGATCTGTTGCTGCAGCCGGTGCTGCACCGGTTCGTCTCGGACCAGGACGATTCGCTTCCCCTCAACCGGCTGCTGAGCCTGTCGGCCGATGCGACGGCGACCGGGACGGCTCGGTTGGGCCGGCCCGACTTGCCCGACCTGCCGGTGGCCTACGTCATCAGCCCAGTTCGTCAGGACAGCCGCAGGCTGGGCTGGGTGTTCGTGTTCCGGGACATCACCGAACGGCATCTGGCCCGACAGGCGGTCCGGCGGAGTGAGAGCCATTTCGAGAACCTGTTCCGGTCCTCGGCTCTGGCCATCTTCCAGGAGGACTTCACCGAAGTGGGTCGATGGTTGGAGGAGCTCCGCCGGCAGGGGGTCACCGATCTGGCCGCCCATCTGGCCGAGCATCCCGACCAGGTCTTCGAGGCGATCGCCCGGGTCCGCGTCACCGACGTCAATCCGGCCAGTGTGCGCTTGCTGGAGGCCTCCGAGCCCGGCGAGCTGCTGGGGAGTCTGGAGCCGGCCACCTTCGACGCTCCCGCCCTTGAATCGTTCGTCGGCCAGTTGCAGGCCTTGTGGAATGGTGAGGACCGGTTCGAGGCGGAGCTGGAGGGCCTCACCCTCACCGGCCGCCGGCTCACCGGGATCTTCCACTGGTCGGTGGCGCGGATCGACGGGGAACTAGATCTGTCCCGGGTCCTGGTGGCGATCACCGACATCTCGGCCCGCAAGGAGGCGGAGCGGCAACTCGCCGAGCTGGTCCGTTCCAAGGACGCCTTCCTCGCCTCGGTGAGTCACGAGCTGCGCACCCCGCTCACGGCCGTGTACGCCAGTGCCGAGATCCTGCGGGACATGTGGTCGGAGCTCGACGACGCCGACGCGGTCGAGTTGATCGAGATGCTGGTGACTCAGAGTCGGGAGCTGGGCCACATCGTCGAGGACCTGCTGGTGGCGGCCCGGGCCGATCTCGGG
>JBFGJL010000291.1:0-2863 GCA_041577235.1 Acidimicrobiia bacterium
GGAACGTGTCGGCCCGCGGCTCCTCGTCCCGCTCGTCCACCAGCAGGATCTCCAAACCTCGATTCAGAAAGGCGAGCTCGCGGAGCCGGGAGGCGACGGTGTCGTAGTTGAAGCTGGTCCCCTCCACGAAGATCTCCGGGTCGGGCCAGAACACGATGTTGGTTCCGGTCCGTTTCACCGCCTTGCCCCGTTCGACCGGGCCCAGCGCCCGGCCCCGCTCGAAGCTCTGGGTCCAGATGTGGCCGTCACGCCGAACTTCGGCGTCGAGTCGGGCGGAGAGGGCGTTGACCACCGACACCCCGACCCCGTGGAGGCCACCCGACACCGTGTAGGCACCTTGGTCGAACTTGCCGCCGGCATGGAGGGTGGTGAGCACCGTGGTGAGGGCGGACTGCTTGGTCTTGCCGTGGACATCGACGGGGATGCCGCGGCCGTTGTCGACCACCTGCACGCCCCCGTCGGCCCGCAGGGTGACCTCGATGCGAGTACAGAATCCGGCCATCGCTTCGTCCACCGAGTTGTCCACCACCTCCCACACCAGGTGGTGGAGCCCACGCGGTCCGGTCGAACCGACGTACATGCCGGGGCGGCGGCGGACGGCCTCGATGCCCTCGAGGACGGTGATGTCTTTGGCCCCGTAGGACCCCGACCCGCGGTTCGACGTCGTCACAGATCTCCCTCGAAATGGTGGTGCTCGACCGCCCAAATCCCTGGTGTGGGGCCCGGCCGGAGCGGTGTTTTACACAGGTGTAAGTATAGAGCCGGGCCCCCGGTTTTCCCAACCTCGGAGCGGCCCACCGACCGGCTCGCGGCCGGGCTCCGATCCCCTCCGATCGGCCCGAATCTCGGCCCTCACGGCGCCCGATCCCGAAGCCGGCCGACCATCACCCGGACGGTCTCGACGTCGACGGTGGGAAAGCGCTCGTCCAGCCGCCGCAGTAGATCGCCCACCGCGTAGCGGAGGAGGCCGGCACCGGGGCCGGCCGCCGCCTCCACCACGAGCTCCCCGTGCCGCAGCACCACTGGGCGTGACTGACCCGCCCAGGGCGCTCCCGCCACCTCATCCCAATGCTCGGCCAGGTCGACCAGCACCTCCAGATCGGCCACGCCCAACCGCTGGAGCGCCTGCGTCATGAGGCGGGAGACGGGCTCCAGCTCCTTCATACGACCATCCCCGGTGACACCGTCCACCGTTTCCCCTCCACCGGGACCTCCTCATAGCGGGCGGTGGTAATGAAGGTCTGGCCGCTCGGCAGGGCGGCGGCGAGAGCGCGGGCTCGGTCCAGGTCCAGCTCGGAGAACACATCGTCGAGGAGCAAGAGGGGCTCCTCCCCCACAACCCGCCGCACCGCTCGAAACGAGGCGAGGCGCAGGGAGAGCGCCAGCGAGCGCTGTTCGCCCTGGCTGGCCAGCGTGCGCGCGTCGCGGCCCTCGATGGCGAGGGTGGGCTCGTCCCGATGGGGGCCGACCGTCGTCACCCGACGCTCCAGGTCGATACGCCGGACCCTCCCCAGTGCCTCCAGCAAGCCCTGTTCGGCCGCCGCCGGCCCCAGGCCGGGGTCCAGACCATCGACCCAGCTCGATTCGTAGCCCATCGTCACCTCGACTCCCTCACCGGCCAGCTCGCCGTACACCTCCGAGACCTCTCGTTGGATGTCGCCGACCGCGGCGGCCCTTCGCAGGACCACCTTCGCGCCCGTCTGTGACAGGCGCCGGTCCCAGACGTCCAAGGTGGCGGGGTCGGTCGGGCCCGAACTTGTCTGGCGAAGATGGGCGTTCCGCTGCCGCAGGGTCCGGTCGTATTCCTGCTGATCGAGATGAGCGCCCGGCCACAGCTGGACACACACTCCGTCGAGGAAGTCACGGCGGTAGGCGGGACCACGCTTGACGATGTCGAGATCCTCGGGGAGAAAGGCCACGATCCGCACGTATCCCAGTAGGTCGGCGGCCCGACTCAGTCGCTGGCGGTTGACATTGGCTCTTCGGCGCCCGCTGCGGGGAATCTCCATCTCGATCAGGGCCGTGCCCGCCCGGTGATGCACCTCGCCACGGATGACCGCTGCCGCTTCTCCCAACCGGATGACCGCCTCGTCGCTCGCTCCCCGAAACGACCGCAGGGTGGCCAGGTAGCCGATCGCCTCCAGCAGGTTGCTCTTCCCGGCGGCGTTGGGACCCATCAAGACGTTGACTCCCGTCGCCGGTTCGAAGTGGACGGCCGGATAGGAGCGAAACCCGCCCAGCTCCAGCCAGCCCAGTCGCACCCTCAGATCCGAACGGGCATCAAGAGGTAGAGGAAGTCGTCGTGCCCCACTCCGGTGATCACGCTCGGCTTCAGGCCGTCGATCACCTGGATCTGTACCTGGTCCCCCTCGACGGCGGTGACGCCGTCGGTCAGGTAACGGGGGTTGAAGGCCACCAGGACCTCTTCGTCCGAACCCTGGTAGTCGGCGGACAGGTGCTCGGCCTCCCCTCCAACGTCCTGCCGGGTGACCGTGACCTCGATGCCGCCGTCCATCAGTCGTAGCCGGATCGGGATGTGGTCCTCCGCCACCAGCGAAGCCCGGCCCAGTGCTTCCAGCAGCATCTCCTTCTCGACCACCACCCGATTCCGATAGGACTCGGGCAACAGGGAGCGATACTTCGGAAAGGTCCCTTCGATCAATCGGAGGGTGAGGCTGCCGCGATCGGACGAGAACTGCGCCTCCCGCGCCTGCAAGGTGACGTCCACCTTGCTTGAGCCGACGGTCCGTCCCAGCTCTCGCACTCCCCGAGCCGGGACCAGCCCCGAACCCTCCAGAGCAACTCCCGGGAGATCCCGCACCGCCAGCCGGTACGAATCCGTCGCCACCAAGCGCAGCCCCGA
>JBFGJL010000292.1:0-2863 GCA_041577235.1 Acidimicrobiia bacterium
AAGCCGAACAGGTCGCCCAGGTCGAAGGTCTCCCCGCGATCGAAGCGGCGGCGGCGGTCGGGGTCGGACAGCACCTCGTAGGCCTCGGCCACTTCCCGAAACCGGGCTTCGGCCGCGGGGTCGCCGGGGTTGGCGTCCGGGTGGGTCTCGCGGGCCAGCCGGCGAAACGCCTTCTTGATCTCCTCCGGTGAGGCGTCCCGCGGCACCCCGAGGATGCGGTAGTAGTCCTTCGCCATGGATCAGGCGCCCAGGCTCTCCGCCAGCCCCTCGCCCACCTCCTCGACCACGGAGATGGTGCGGCGATAATCCATTCGCATCGGCCCGATCACCCCCACCCGGCCACCCTGGCGTCCGCCGACCCGGTAACCGGTGGACACGACCGCGATGTCCATGTCGTCCCCCAATGGAACCTCCTCACCGATCCGGATGTTGGTGCCGGCTCCGGCCAGCAGGGCGAGGACCTTGGCCTCCCGCTCCAGCAACTCCAGCATGCGGTGGATGGTGGCGATGTCCTCGAACGCCGCCGCCATCTGGCTGGTGCCTCCCACGTAGACGTGGGCGATCGGTTCCTCCGACCGGTCGGCGGCCGCCAGCGCCGCCTCCAGCAGCGTCTGGAACCCGCCGGGCACGTCCCCGTCGATCAGGGCCGGCGCCTCCGCCGCCGCCCGGCGCTGGTCGAACGTCATCTGCAGCATCTGCTCGGCGGCCTGGACCTGGGCGGGAAGCAGCGGAGCCTGCAGCCTCACCAGATCCTGACTGACCCGGCCGGAGTCGGTCACCAGCACCACCAGGATCACCTGCGACCCCAGCTGGACCAGGTGCACCCCCCGCACCACCTCCCCGGCCAGGCCCGGCCCCACCACCACCGCCGGGTAGCGGGTCAGCTCGGCCAGAAGGTCGGAGGTGGCCTGCAGCAGCCGGCCGAGCTCGTGGTGAACGTTGGCGAAGAAGCCGTGGATCTTGACCCGGGTGGGGCTGCGCAGCCTTCCCCGGGCGAGGTGGTCGACGTAGTAGCGATAGGCGCGGGCGGTGGGAAGCCGGCCGGCCGAAGTGTGCGGCTGTACCACGTACCCGTCGGCCTCCAGCACCGCCAGGTCGTTGCGGACGGTGGCGGCCGAGACCGAGAGTGAGGCAGCCTCCAGTACCCCCCGCGAGCTGACCGGCTCGCCGGTTCGAATGTGCTCCTCGACGAGGGCACGGAGGATCTCAGCCTTGCGCTCGTCCAGCATGATCGCACGTTAGCAGTCTCCGGGTGGGAGTGCTAAGACCGCCCGCGCCACCTCGTCCGTGAGCAGGGGTTTTGTCACGCGCAGCCGCTGCCGGTCCCGGTCGATCACGCCCGCCGCCAGCAACCTCCTGCCCCAATCGGAGGCCACCAGCGCCTCCACCGCGCGGTCGATCTCCACCCCCGCCACCCGACGCAGGCCGAGCACCACCCGTTCCTGCCTCTGGCGACCCGGCGGCAGCCGCTCACTCCCCGCCACGGCGGAGTCTCCCCCTTCGATCCTCTCCAGGTAGGTGTCGAGCTTGCGCACGTTCCAGCTGCGCTCCCCTTCTCGGTGCCGATGGGCACCGTTCCCAAACGCCAGGTACTCCCCCTGCGCCCAGACGGTCAGGTTGTAGAGGACGGCGTGGCCGGGACGGGCGTGGTTGGACACCTCGTATCGGACCAGCCCGGCCGCCGCCATCTCGGCCACGGCCAGCTCGTAGCGGTCGGCCTGAACTTCGGCGTCGGGGGCGGGAGCCCCGGCTCCGATCTGGCGGGCGAGCGGAGTTCCCCGCTCGACGGTGAGGGCATAGGTGGAGACGTGGTCGGGATCGAGATCGAGGGCGTGGTGCACGCTCGCCTTCCAAGACTCGTCGCTTTCCGGGGGAGCGCCGAAGATCAAGTCGAGGCTCACCGAACGGAAGCCGGCGGCCCGAGCGGCGGAGACGGCCGGCCCGATCTGGGCCGGCTGGTGCCGCCGTCCCAGGTAGGCGAGGACGACCGGGTCGAAGGACTGGGCGCCGAACGACACCCGGTTGAAGCCGGCTGCCACCAGCTGCTCGGCCCGCGCCGCCGTCCAGTCCTCCGGATTGGCCTCCAGAGACACTTCGGCCCCGGCCCGCAGGCCGAAGCGCCGGCGGAGGCGGTCGAGCACCCACCCCAGCTGCCGGGCCGGGACCCGGGTCGGGGTGCCGCCCCCCACGAACACCGCGTCCAGGGAGCGGAAGTGGGCCTCGCGGTCGATCTCGGTCAGCACCGCCTGCAGATAGCGATCGGCGAGCTCATCCCGGCCTGCCACGACCGCGAAATCGCAGTAGGGGCACACCCGAGCGCAGAACGGAACATGGACATAGGCGGCTGCCCAGCCGGCGGCGGCGTCGGCGAGGACGGGGCTGTCGGGGGGATTCACGTCGGCTGGTCGACCCGCAGGGCGGAGATGAACGCCTCCTGCGGGACCTCCACCGAGCCCACCATCTTCATCCGGCGCTTCCCTTCCTTCTGCCGTTCCAACAACTTGCGCTTGCGGGTGACGTCTCCGCCATAGCACTTGGCGATAACGTCCTTGCGGCGGGCTTTGACCGTCTCGCGGGCGATGATGCGGCTGCCGATGGCGGCCTGGATGGGAACGTCGAACATCTGCCGGGGGATGAGGTCCCGCAGCCGCTCCACCATCCGCTTCCCGTAGCTATAGGCCTTCTCCTGGTGGATGATGGTGGAGAAGGCGTCGACCGGCTGTCCGTTGAGGAGGATGTCGACCCGGGCCAGATCGGACTGCCGGTAGTCGGCGGGTTCGTAGTCGAGCGAGGCGTAGCCGCGGGTGCGGGACTTGAGGTTGTCGAAGAAGTCGAAGACGATCTCGGCCAGGGGAAGGTGGTA
>JBFGJL010000293.1:0-2844 GCA_041577235.1 Acidimicrobiia bacterium
CCTCTATCAGGACATCTTCGGGCGCGACCACTTCTTCATCGAGGTCCAAGACCACGGTCTCGAGACCCAGAAACGGATCCTGCCCGACCTGGTGGAGATCGCCGATCGGATCGGGGCGCCGCTGTTGGCCGCCAACGACGCCCACTACACCTACCGTCGAGAGGCGGAGGCGCACGACGTGCTGTTGTGCATCCAAACCGGCTCGACGGTGGACGAGCCGAACCGTTTCAAGTTCGACGCCCAGGAGTTCTACCTCAAGTCGGCCGGGGAGATGCGCAGCCTCTTCCCGGACGATCTCTACCCCGGAGCCTGCGACAACACCCTGTTGGTGGCAGAGCGGGTCGACGTCGAGCTGGAGTTCGGCCGGATCCTGCTTCCCCACTTCCCGGTTCCGGACGGTGCCACCGAGTCGTCCTACCTCCGCGAGCTGGTCCACCGGGGGGCTCGCCGCCGGTACGGGGATCCTCTCCCCCCCGAGGTCCGCGACCGGCTCGAGCACGAGCTGCGCATCATCGACGACATGGGCTTTCCCGCCTACTTCCTCATCGTCTGGGACCTCATCCGCTACGCGGCCGAGCGGGGTATCCGCACCGGTCCGGGCAGGGGCTCGGCGGCCGGGTCGATCGTGGCGTATTGCCTGGACATCACCCAGCTCGACCCCCTCCGCTACGGCCTCATCTTCGAGCGGTTCCTCAACCCGGGCCGGCGGCAGATGCCGGACATCGACATGGACTTCGACGAGCGCTACCGGGGCGATGTCATCCGCTACGCGGCAGAGAAGTACGGGTCCGACCACGTCGCCCAGATCGTCACCTTCTCCACCATCAAGGGTCGGCAGGCGATCCGGGACAGTGCTCGGGTGTTGGGCTACCCCTATGGGCTGGGTGATCGGGTGGCCAAGATGATGCCCCCGGCCATCCTCGGGGTGGAGGCCAACCTCGCTCAATGTCTGTCGGAACCGCCGGCCGAGAGCGACCAGGTGACCCGAGACTTCTTCTACAACGCAGCGCCTCTGCGGGAAGCGTACGAGGTCGATGCCGACGTTCGCCGGGTGGTCGACGCCGCCCGCGGCTTGGAGGGCCTACGCCGTCAGGACTCGATCCACGCCGCCGCCGTGGTCATCTCCCCGCAGCCGCTGATCGAGCTGGTGCCCATCCAGCAGAAGGGCGAAGGCGCCGAGATCGTCACCCAGTACGAGATGCACGCCATCGAGGAGCTGGGCCTCCTCAAGATGGACTTCCTGGGTTTGCGCAACCTGTCCACGATCGAGCGGACGCTGGAACTGGTCGAGGCGGCGACCGGTGAGAAGGTCGAGATCGATTCGGTCCCACTGGACGATCCAGCCACCTACGACCTACTCCGCCGCGGCGAGACCATCGGTGTCTTCCAGTTGGAGGGTTCGGCGATGCGGTCGCTGGTGCGCGGTCTCCAGCCCGACCGGTTCGAGGACGTCATCGCCCTGGTCGCCCTGTTCCGGCCGGGCCCGATGGGCCAGAACATGCACACCGCCTACGCCGATCGGAAGAACGGACGGGCCGAAGTGGTCTACCCGCACCCGGCCACCCAACCGTTCCTGGAAGACACCTACGGGATCATGGTGTATCAGGAGCAGGTTATGCAGGTGGCTCAGGAGATGGCCGGCTACTCGATGGCCGAGGCCGACAACCTCCGCAAGGCGATGGGCAAGAAGGTCAAATCGATCATGCGGCGGGAGCGGGAGAAGTTCATCGAGGGCTGCGTGGCCCAATCCCATCCCCGTCAGCTGGGCGGAGAGCTGTTCGATGCGATCGAGCCCTTCGCCGGGTACGGCTTCAACAAGAGCCACTCCGCCGCCTACGGGCTGGTGGCCTACCAGACTGCCTGGCTGAAGGCCCACCACCCGGCTCAGTACATGGCGGCCCTGCTGACCGCCACCAAACGGGACAAGGACCGCACCGCCCTCTACCTGAACGAGTGCCGGGCGATGGGCGTGAAGGTCCTGACCCCCGATGTCAACGAGTCCGAGATGGACTTCTCCGTACACGACGGGGCGATCCGGTTCGGACTGTCCGCCATCCGCAACGTCGGGGAAGGGGTGGTGGAGAAGATCCTGGCGGCCCGGCAGGAGGAGGGACCCTTCCGCGACTTCCGCGACTTCGTCGAGCGGGTCGACCCGATGGCGCTGAACAAGCGCACCATCGAATCGTTGGTCAAGGCAGGCGCCTTCGACGGTCTCGGCCACACCCGCAAGGGGTTGCGGCTGGTGTTCGAGCAGATCCTCGACGCCACCCTCACCCGGCGCCGGAACGAGGACATGGGCCAGTTCAGCCTGTTCGGGGCCGACGTGGCGGTGAGCGAGCGAGGCGGGGTGGAGATCCCGGGCGACGAGTGGGACCAGAAGGTGAAGCTGGGGTTCGAGAAGGAGATGCTGGGCCTCTACATCTCCGACCATCCCCTGCTGGCGATGGCGGGGGCGCTTCGGACCGCCACCACCTGTGCGATCCCCGAGTTGTGGGAGCTCAAGGACGGCGCCGCCGTCACCGTGGCCGGCCTGGTCGGGGCGGTGACCCGGCGGTTCACCCGCAACGGCGAGCCGATGCTGTTCTTCCAGCTGGAGGATCTGGAGGGCTCGGCGGAGGTGGTGGCATTCCCCAAGGTGGTGATGGAGAGCGGCCCGCTCGTGCGGGAGGACGCCATCCTCATCGTCGGCGGGCGCCTCGACCATCGGGGTGATGACGTCAAGGTGGTGGCGACCGATCTTCGCGAGCCCGATCTCCGCACCGACGAGGCCGTGCGGCTGGAGGTTCCCGCCCGGCTGCTGTCGGCCCAACTGGTGCAGCGCCTGAAGGAGATCCTGGTCAACCA
>JBFGJL010000294.1:0-2814 GCA_041577235.1 Acidimicrobiia bacterium
GCCGCTCCCACCCCTCGGGCACCAGTCCGGTCAGGGTGACGCCGAAGAGCTGTTCCGTGAAAGGGATCAGCTCGACCGCCGGGGCGGCCACCTCGCCCACCAGGAAGTCGGGACCGCTCATCTGGCCCACGCAGCCGGTGTCCAGAGGTGCGGCGGGGTCGTCCCAGAAGGCGACCACCAAGTCGGCCGGGCAGTCCCCGGAGACGGAGGCGCCGTGACCGATCCCGGGGAACACGATGAGCTGGGAGCGCTCGAGCCCGTCCGCCGCCAGCCGCCCCCAGGCGGGCGGCGTGATCGGATCGAACTCGCCTGCGAGCACCAGGGTGGGCACGTCGCTGGTGACGGGCTGGTTCTCGAGCGGGTCGGGCGGGTCGACCTGCCAGATCTCGCACATCTCGAAAGCCGGCTCGCCCACGTTGATCGAGGAGTCCGCCAGCCGGTCGAGCAGGGGGTCGGAGGCGCCGGCCACCGCCACCTCCTCCGGCGTCGCGAAGGGGATCTCCTCGCCGCACTGGACCGAGGCGAGGACACCGATGGACAGGAACTCACCGTCGGCCAGGAAGGTGGTCAGCAGGCGTGAAGCGGTCACGACGTCGGCTGCCGCCAGGTCCCCCACCATGTCGGGGAGCAGGGGGATGAGCTCGGCCGAGTAGAGGCCCTGGAACAGCAGACCCACCAGCCCGTCGCCGTTCAGCTTCGCCTCATAGGCGTCTCCTGTGAAGATGTCGGTGACGGGCAGGGTCAGTGGGGACCCGTCGAGCTCCGCCACCAGTCGGTCGAGGTCGCCGGCCAGGTCGGGATAGGCCGAGCTGCACCCGGCATCCTCGCCACAGGCCGCCAAGAGGAGGTCGAGGGCTCGCCGCCCGTTGGACGGGAAGTCGACCAGGGCATCGGCCTCGAGGGGATAGGCGGAGTCGAGGACCACGCTCCGTATGTGGTCGGGATGGTCGCGCAGAACGGTCAGAGCCAGTCGGGTGCCGTAAGAGATGCCGTAGAGATTGACCTGCTCGTAGTCCAGGACGGTGATGAGATCGGCGATGTCGGCGGCGCTGGCGGCGCTGGTATAGGCGGACAGGTCGACCCCGTCACCCTGCAGCCGTTCCCGGCATTCCCGCAGCGAATCCAGGTAGCGGTCGGCCGACTCTTCGGCCGGCAGCGCCAGGGGCAGGATCTCGAAATCGACCTCCCGCGTCTCGGGACAGGACAGCGATGGTTCCGAGAATCCGGTCCCGCGCTGGTCGAACATGATGAAGTCCCGATTCTCCAAGAATCGGGCGAAGCGCTGTTCGAAGGCAAATGGAACCGTCTCCAGCGCGTCGCCACCGGGTCCGCCCTCCAGGTAGAGGATCGGATCGGGACGGGGCTCGGGGTTGTCGCTGGCGAAGATGGCTACATGGAGGCGGATGGTGGCGCCGCCTGGCTGGTCGCGCCGCTCCGGCACCTCCAGGTCTCCGCAGCGGACTTGGCGCCCCACCGGAGGCTCGAAGCGGCAGGTGCCTTCCCGGAAGGCAGCCGCAGGGGAGGCGGTGGGGGTAGGTGAGGAGGTGGCGACCGGCGGTGAGGTGGTGGGAGAAGCGGTCGTGCTCGGCCCGGCCTCGGGGGTGACGCCGTCGGGGGACTCGGTGCCGGCGTTGCGGAAGACGAGGAACACGATCCCGAGCAAGGCGGCGACGGCGGCGAGCGTCCACACGATCCATCTCGTGCGGTTGCTCAACGGTCCTCCTCGCGTGCTTCCCCGGCCGGGGGCTCGGGAACCCCACAGGGTAGCCTGGCCGGGTCGCGTCGATTGGACGGGGACGCGTTCGACGTGGTGGTGAATGGGGGCGATGAGCGCCCCTCGACCGACGGAGGAGTCATGAAGTATGCCTTGTTGATCTACGGGGACGAGTCGCAGGCGCCCGCCGAGGGCTCGCCCGAGATGGAGGCACTCATCGGCGCCTACTACGCCTTCACCGCCGCCATCGACGAGCAGGGCATCAACCGGGGGGGCGAGGCACTGTTTCCGTCCACCATGGCC
Organism: Acidimicrobiia bacterium; assembly: GCA_041577235.1. Taxonomy (GTDB): domain Bacteria; phylum Actinomycetota; class Acidimicrobiia; order Spongiisociales; family DATADW01; genus JBFGJL01. The sequence goes on from JBFGJL010000294.1 coordinate 2,018, forward strand.
ACCTCGGTGAGGGTGCGGGACGGGGAGGTACTCACCACCGACGGACCCTTCGCCGAGACCAAGGAGCAGCTGGGCGGTTTCTATCTCGTCGAGTGTGAGGATCTGGACGCAGCCATCGAGGTGGCGGCCCGCATCCCCGACGCCTCCAACGGGACGATCGAGATCCGGCCGGTGGTCCTCTTCGAATGATCCAACCGGGGATTCCCCCGGCAGGTTGGCGGCTGGCGGCCGGATCCCCTGGGACTGGCAGAATGCCTTCGTGGAACTGCAGGGAAAGCTGCTCGTCGCCAGTCCGGCGCTCCTCGACCCCAACTTCTTCCGCTCGGTGGTGTTCGTCTGTGACCACGATGAGCAAGGCACCCTCGGTGTGATTCTGAACCGGCCCACCGACATGGCCGTGGTCGACCACCTGGCCGGGTGGCAGCATCTGCTGGGCCGACCAGAGGTGATCTTCGAGGGGGGACCGGTGGAGCGTGCCGCTGGCGTGGGTCTGGGGGTGGGACGAGCGGCTGGTCCTGGCTGGACCCAGATCACCGGCAGCGTCGGGCTGGTCGACCTGACCGCCGACCCGACCTCGCTGGACACCGTCACCCAGGTGCGGGTCTTCAGTGGCTATGCCGGTTGGGCTCCCGGCCAGGCCGAAGCCGAGATCGAGGAGGGGGCCTGGTTCGTGTTGGAGTCGGACACCGACGATGTGTTCACTGCCGACCCGGCCGACCTGTGGCACCGGGTGCTGCGCCGCCAGTCGGGCCGGCTGGTCACCAGCATCGGCCAGGCCAGCGCGTTCCAGGTGCCGA
>JBFGJL010000295.1:0-2808 GCA_041577235.1 Acidimicrobiia bacterium
AGCACCAGCATCGCCAGCAGGCCGGAGTCGGCGCGGTAGTTGTCGCGGAAGTAGTAGTGGCCGGAGTGCTCACCCCCGAACACCGCCCCGGTCTCGGCCATGACCTGCTTGATGAACGAGTGCCCCACCCGCGTCCGGACCGGCTCCCCTCCGTGATGATGGATCGTCTCCGCCACGGCGCGCGAGGTGATGAGGTTGTGGACCACTTTGGCGCCGGGTTCCCTGGCGAGGAACCAGCGGGCCACCAGGGCGGTGACGGTGCTGCCGGAGAGCGGCCGGCGGCGGTCGTCCACGAAGAAGGCCCGATCGGCGTCCCCGTCGAACGCCACCCCCAGATCGGGGCGCTCCTGCTCCATCAGGGCGATGAGATCGACCAGGTTCTCCGGCCGGAGCGGATCCGGGTGGTGGTTGGGAAAGGAGCCGTCCGGCTCCAGATAGAGCCCGATAAGCTCGGCGGGAAGGCGGGAGAAGATGGCGGGGACGGCCACCCCGGCCGACCCGTTCCCACCATCCACCGCAACCCTCAGAGGCGCGAGCCGGGCGGGATCCACGATCGAGAGGAGGTGATCGACATAGCCGTCCAACACAGCCACCTGTTCCACCTCGCCCGGCTGGTCGCTGGGCGGTGGCAGCTCCGCCGCCAACTCCTCGATGTCGCCCAGTCCGCTCTCGGCGCCGATGGGGCCGGCTCCGGCCTGGCACAGCTTGATGCCGTTGTAACCCTTGGGGTTGTGGGAGGCGGTGACCATCGCCCCGGGCTGATCGAAGGCGCCGGCGGCGTAGTACATCATGTCGGTGGTGATCATCCCCAGATCGTCGACATTCACTCCTCGGCGGGTGATGCCGTCTCGCAAGGCCGCTGCCAGCGCCGGCGAATCCAGCCGGACGTCGTACCCCACGGCGATGCGGGAGGCGTTGCCAAACCGGGCGAAGGCGTCTCCGATCCGGCGGACGATGTCCTCGTCCAGCTCACCAGTGTCGGTGCGGCCGCGGATGTCATAGGCCTTGAAGATGGCGTCGAGGGTCGCGATGGGCCTCCTGTCGGGCTGCACATACTACGACCCGATCCCGGGGTGTCATCCCCCTACACTGCCGGCACCGTGCGTGTCACCGTGGTGATCCCTGTCCACAACGAGGCTGCCTATCTGCCCAAGGCGATGGCCGACCTCTTCGCCGAGTTGGAGACGATCCCGGCCCAGGTGCGGGTGTTGTTGGTGGAGAACGGCTCGACCGACGGTACGGCGGCGGTGGCGGCGGCCATGGCCTCCGACCGAGCCGATCTGGACGTGATCATCAATCCCCGAGCCGACTACGGGGCGGCCCTGCGAGCCGGATTCCTGGCCGCCGAGGGGGACTGGATCGTCAACTTCGACATCGACTACTTCTCCGGTGCCTTTCTCGCCGCCGCCCTGCAGTCGGAGGCCGACATCGTCATCGCCTCGAAGAGAACGGCCGGCTCCGACGACCGCCGTTCGCTCCTCCGCCGGATCGGCACCTGGGGGTTCAATCGCTTGCTCCGAATGCTGTTCGGGTCCCGAGTCTCCGACACCCACGGGATGAAGGCGTTCCGAGGGTCGCTGGTCGGCGAGATCGCCCCCAACGTGGTCAGCACCCGTGACCTGTTCGATACCGAGCTGGTGCTCAGAGCGGAGCGTCGGGGTGCGAGGATCCTGGAAGTCCCGGTGGTGGTCGAGGAGCTGCGGCCGGCCCGCTCGTCGTTCTTGCGGCGGGTGCCGAGGACCCTGGTGGGGCTGTTTCAGTTGCGCCGGTTGCTGGCCAGAGAGGCCCGGAAGACGACGTCCCGGTAGGCGGCGAACTTGGGGACAAGGATGACCAGGGTGGCCGCCACGTTGGCCAGGTTCAGCCCCAGGCCGCCCATCCCCGGCAACAGTCGTTCGGCGCCGGCCACGATCGCCACCGTCACCACGTAGGCGATCCCGTTCACCACGTAGAAGGAGCCGGACTCCGACCACGATCCCCACCCGGTACGGATCCGGAACGTCCAGCGCCGGTTGAGGAGGTAGGAGAGCCCGGTGGCGACGGCGAATCCCCAGGTGACCGACCAGACGGTGTTGAGCCCCAAGCCGAACCGGCAGATGTTGAAGACCGCGAAGTAGACGATGGTGTTCAGCCCGCCGATCAGACCCAGGCGGATGAACTGGCCGAGCGCCTCCCGGGTGAGGAAACTGCGCAGGTAGTTCCTCACGCCGCCTTCCTTCGCCGCCAGCCGGAGAGTGCGAGGAGGGCGAGCCCGATCACGGTCAGTCCCATACCCACGTTTTCGGCGGCCGTGCGCCGGAACTCAAGCACCACGTCCGACTCGGTGGGGATGACCACCATCAGCGACGGGGTGGCGCGGAATGGGCCCTCAGCCCCCTCCGCCGTCCAGTTGGGGAAGTACGACACCTTGACCAGATGGGGGAGGCCCACGGCGGTAGTGGTGAAGGAGATGCGATGGTCCTCCAGACGAACGTCGGTCACGGCGCCGGACCCGGCCAGGGCCAGGTCGGGAACTTCGGACACCGACCCCACCCGGGGCCAATCGGCCGGTCCTTCCTCCACCACCCAGCGATCGAGGAGCTCGAGGTCGTCGTACCACTCGAGCGCGAACTCGTTGAAGGTGAGGGGGCGGGCGGGTGCCGGCACGGTCTGCGAGCTGGCTGCCGCCACCGTCTCCGGCTGGTACACGGCGGGCTGCTTCGAGGCCACGTCGACCAGCGAGCCGGCCGGCAGCTCCCAGATCACGAAAGGATCGGCCCGCCCCACCTCGGCCAGAGCCGGATGGGCCTCCGCCTCGGCCTCGGCCAC
>JBFGJL010000296.1:0-2788 GCA_041577235.1 Acidimicrobiia bacterium
CGGCCCCAGCAGATACGCCGAGCCGGCCGCCACACCTGGGCTGCGCAGCAGCCCGGCCAGGGCGACCCCGGCCACTGCGTAGAGGACGGCCGCTACCACGTAGGCCATGATCTGATTCAGGTTGACCCTGACCCCCACGACGTGGGAGGCGACCGGGTTGGCGCCGACCACCTGGAACCGACGGCCGACAGCCGTGTAACGGAATGCCACGATCAGGAGAAGCGTGATCGCGGCACCCAGCCAGAAGATGGGACTCATCCCCAAGATCCGGGTCGATGTCCAGTCCGACCATCCCTTGGGCACCGGGCTCTGGACGGGGAACTGGCGGGCATATCGGTTGACGACGCCGAAGACGACCTGGCCTATGGCCAGGGTGACGATCAACGAGTTGAGCTTGAGGCCGCCGATGAGGATGCCGTTGACCAGTCCGACGAGAGCGGCGGCTCCCATCGCGGTGAGGATGGCGACGCCGATCCGGTCGTCCGACTGCTGACCCACCCCGACCATGAGGGCGGCGGCGAGGGTGAACGTGCCCGGAACGCTCAGGTCGATGCCTCCGGTCATGACCACCAGCATCTGGCCCAGTGCGGCGATCCCCAGCAGAGCCCCAAAAGGGGCGATGGCACTGAGCGCCACCGGCCCGAGTACGGCCGGCACCCAGATCGCGGCCACCACGACCAGGAGGAGGATGGCGAGGTAGACGGGCATGTATCGGGACACCACGACGAACGAGGTGAGGGCGGCCGAGGGTGCCCGCTGGACGGTCATCCCGGTGCTCCGGTCGTGGCTCCCGACGCCGAGGCGAGGCGGCTCCGGGCTGCGCCGGCCAGCCTCCGCACCTCGGCGGTGTCGGCTTGGAGCTCCCCGGAACGCATCAGCGCCTTCCCGGCCACGAATACGCAGTCCAGGTTGGAGGTGTCCATCCCCCACACCACTGCACCGATGGGGTCGTTGACGGGTGCGATATTGGGGCGGTCGGTGCGGAGCATGATGATGTCGGCCTGCTTGCCCGGCTCGATCGACCCGGTCACCTCGCCGAGCCCGGCCGCGGCTGCGCCATCCGAGGTGGCGTAGCGGATCACCTCCCTGGTGGTCAACAGGTTGGGCAGCCCGCCCTTGCCGGCGAGCTTCCGATCGAAGTACATCGCGTGCTGCAGGGAGATCGAGGCCCGCATCTGGGCGAACATGTCGCCCGGTGCGAACCGTTCGTCGTCGATCCCCAGCCCGGGCCGGATGCCGCGGTCGATCAGCTGCTGGATCGGCGGCGGTCCGAGGCCGGTCGCCATCTCGGCGGATGGAGTCAAGCATACCGCCGCTTTCGTGCCGGCCAGGGCCTCGAGGTCCCCGGCGTTCAGGTTCGTGCAGTGGACGAGGGTGATATCCCGGCCCAGCAGGCGTTTGACCGCCAATTGGGCGATCGAACCCGGTGCGCCGGTCCCGGCGTGGGCGTGGACACGCAGGCCCAGCCGGCGGGCCAGCTCCCAGTCGCTCTGGATCCCGGGGAGATCGTTCCCGACCACATCGCGGGACCCGAGGGCGAGGGCGTTCGACGGGCGCCCGTCGCCACCGGAGAGCAACCTCTCCAGCTCCCGCTCGCCCTCGGGCCGGCGTTCCCCGCCGGCCGCGACCGCCGGGGCGAAGACGGTGCGAAGTCCGACGTCGGCATGGGCCTGGAGGGCTGCCTCGGTGTAGCCGCTCTCGAGCGGGAGATCGGACCAGTCCACCACGGTGGTGATCCCGGCCTCCACTGCTCCCAGCAGACCGACCAGGGTGGCGGCGTACACGTCGTCGGGCTGGAGGAGCAGTGGCGACGAGGCGGTGGCAGCTCGCCCGTCGTCGCCTTGGTCTCCGAGGTTGCGGAACAGGGACTTCCAGACATGACGATGGGCGTCGACGAAGCCGGGCATGACGATGGTGTCGGTTGCATCCACCACCGTGGCGTTCCGAGCCCGCAGTCCAGGTCCCACCTCGGCCACCCGGCCCGCGTCCACCAGGATGTCGGCCTCGGGGAAGTTGGGGGTCTTCCCACCGAGGGTGAGGACACACCCACCGCGGATCAGGGTCCGGCCGCTCACTGTTCCTCGGCGGCGTCGACGGCTTTGGCGATCGTCTCGTAGATCCGGTCGGCGGAGGGAAGCGCCAGGTCTTCCAGCGAGGCGGCTGCCGGCAGCGGGATGTGGGGGGTGGTGATCCTGAGGCAGGGTCCGTCGAGGTCCCAGAACGCCTCGTCGCTGATGATCGACACCAGCTCCGCTCCCCAGCCACACAGCCTCGGATTCTCCTCGACTGTGACGAACCGGCTCGTCTTCGCCACCGAGGCCAGCAGCGTCTGGGTGTCGAGCGGTACCAGCGAGCGCACGTCGATCACCTCGGCGGAGATGCCGGCTTGCGCCAGCAGGTCGGCCGCCTCCAACGCCCGCGGGACCATCAAGGCCAGGGCGGCGATGGTCACATCGCTCCCTGCCCGCACCACTTTGGCGGTCCCGAGTCGGTCGACGATCTCGCCGTCCGGTATCGCCTCTTTCGTGGCCATCAGCGCCTTGTGCTCGAAGAAGATCACCGGATCCGGGTCGCGAATCGCCGCCGCCATCAGCCCGATCACGTCTTCCGGAGTCGACGGGGCCACCACCTTGAGCCCGGGGATCATCATCGCCCAGTTCTCCACGCTCTGGGAGTGCTGGGCACCGAACCGCGCGCCGCCCCCGTTGGCAGTCCTGATCACCAGCGGAAAGCTGACCTGGCCGTTGGTCATGTAGCGGCTCTTGGCGATCTCGTTGGCGACGATGTC
>JBFGJL010000297.1:0-2784 GCA_041577235.1 Acidimicrobiia bacterium
CCGCGGCCAGCGCCTCCAGCCCGTCCCGCCACGGCTCCCCCAGGCTGTCCGCCACCGCCCGGTGGACCACCGACCCGCCTGCGATGTTCAGGCCGGGCAGCAACTCTGGATGGCGCTCGACCGCCCCCCGAACCCCATGATCGGCCAGAGTCAAGACATAGGGCAAGGTGGCGTTGGTGAGGGCGTAGGTGGACGTGTTGGGGACAGCACCGGGGATGTTTCCCACCGCATAGTGGACCACGTCGTGGACGACATAGACCGGATCGGCGTGGGTCGTTTCCCGACTTGTCTCGAAACAGCCTCCCTGATCGATGGCGATGTCGACCAGGACCGCTCCCGGCCGCATGGTCCGCACCATCACGTCGGTCACCAGCTTGGGGGCGCTGGCGCCCGGTACCAGCACCGAGCCGATCACCAGATCGGCCTCGGCGATCTGCTCCTCGATCGCCAGCTGGGAGGACGCCAGCGTCACGATCCGACCCCGATAGAGAGCGTCGAGGGTACGCAAGCGGTTCAGATCACGGTCGAGGGCCACAACCTCCGCCTGCATCCCGAGGGCGATGACGGCGGCGTTGGTACCGGCGATGCCGGAACCGACCACCACGACCCGTCCCGGCTTCACCCCCGGAACGCCCCCCAGCAGTACCCCCCGGCCCCCCTGGGCCCGTTCCAGGAAGTAGGCACCCACTTGGGTGGCCATCCGCCCGGCGATCTCCGACATCGGAGCCAGCAGCGGGAGGCTGCGATCGGCCAGCTGAACCGTCTCGTAAGCAATCGCCACCACCCCGCTGGCGGCGAGATCCCGGGTCAGTTGAGGATGGGCGGCGAGGTGCAGATAGGTGAAGAGGATCTGGCCGGGCCGGAACCGGGCTGCTTCCTGGGGTTGGGGCTCTTTCACCTTGAGGATCAGGTCGGACTCGCCGAACACCTCTTCGACATCCTCCACCACCGCCGCCCCCTGGGCAGCGAACTCCTCGTCTGCGAGAGCAGAGCCTTCACCCGCTCCCGCCTGCACGAGGACCCGGTGGCCGTGCTGCACCAGCTCGCGGACCCCGGTGGGCGTGATGGCCACCCGCCCCTCGGCCGATTTGACTTCGGTGGGCACACCCACGATCACGTCGTGTTTCTCCTTCTCGCCAGTGCCAGCAGCCCGATCTGGGTCTTGGCGTCGACGATCTCGCCTTGGTCGATCATACGGAGCGCTTCATCGAAAGGGATCCTCCGCACCTCGGCCAGCTCCTCCTCGATGCCCTCCGGCCGAGCTGTGACGGGTTCCAGCCCTTCGGCCAGGAAGATGTCGATCCTCTCGTCCGAGAACCCGGGGGTGGTGAGGATGGAGGTCAGCAGCTCCAGGCTGCCGGGCCGGTAGCCGACCTCCTCTTCGCATTCGCGCCTGGCGGTGGCCGCTGCCTCCTCGCCGGCCAGGTCGAGCTTGCCGGCCGGGATCTCCCACAAGGGGCCCGCCACCGGAGCCCGGAACTGCCGGATGAGAACCACTTCCTCGTCGATCAGAGGCACCACCGCCACCGCCCCCGGGTGCCGTACGACCGCCCTCACCTGGTGGACACCTCCGGGTGACAGGTAGTGGCGCTGCTCCAGGGTGAGCATGCTGCTGCGCGCTAGGAACCGCCGTCCAAGGAGCCGGAACGGCTCGGTCACCTAGCGGGACTCCGCGATCGGAGCGGGGAGCTCGCTGGGAGGCGTTGTCGTCAACCCGCGCCGGTGTTCGGCCGCCGCCGCCAGGAAGCCGAAGAACAGTGGGTGCGACCGGTCGGGTCGCGACTTGAACTCGGGGTGGAATTGGGAGGCGATGAAGAACGGGTGCGAGGGCAGTTCGATGATCTCGACCAGTGATCCGTCCGGCGCCAGGCCGGAGAGGCGGAGACCGGCGGCCTCCAGATCGGCCCGGTAGCGGTTGTTGACTTCGTACCGGTGGCGGTGCCGCTCGTAGATCAGCTCCTCTCCGTAGAGGCGTCGAGCCAGTGAGCCCGACTCCAGCTTGGCGGCGTACAGCCCCAGTCGCATGGTGCCACCCAGGTCGTCGACTCGCTGCTGGCTCTCCATCAGGTCGATCACCGGATGGGCGGTGGTTGGATCGAACTCGGCACTGTTGGCGTCTGCCAAGTGGAGTTGCGAGCGAGCGAACTCGATGACCGCGCATTGCAGGCCCAGGCAGAGACCGAGGAACGGGATCCGGTTCTCGCGGGCGTGGCGCACGGCCTGCACTTTCCCTTCGATGCCGCGCACGCCGAACCCGCCCGGCACCAGGATCCCGTCCACCCCTCGCAGATGCTCCACCGCCAGCAGCCCGTCCATCTCGTCGCTGGGAATCCAGCGGAGGTCCAGCCGCAGGTCGTTGGCGGTGGCCGCATGCCGGAGAGCCTCCACCACCGACAGATAGGCGTCGGGAAGGTCGACGTACTTGCCGACCAGCCCGATGGTGACCTCCTCCTCGGAGCGTGCCGCCCGCACCACCATGCTCTCCCATGCGGCCAGGTCGGGGGAACCGGTCTCGAGGTGGAGCGCTCGACAGACCACCGTGTCGAGTCCTCCGCGGTGGAGAGTGAGCGGCACCTCGTAGAGATCGACGACGTCGGTGGCATTGATCACCGCCCCCGGTTCGACGTCACAGAACAAGCTGATCTTGCGGGTCACGGAATCATCGATGGGCCGGTCGGAGCGGACCACGATCACGTCTGGCTGAATGCCGCGGCTTCGCAGCTCGGCCACCGAGTGCTGGGTGGGCTTGGTCTTCAGCTCCTCCGACGGGCCGATGTAGGGCAC
>JBFGJL010000298.1:0-2779 GCA_041577235.1 Acidimicrobiia bacterium
CCCTCGCCATCTTGCTGGCGTTGGCGGCGGTGGGGGCGGGGGTGTGGTTCGGCGCCCGCTCCCTGGCCCGGCTGGTCTCGGTCGACGGAGGTGGCCCGTCCGCCACCACCACCCCCATCGAGCCCGGGCAACCGGTCACGGTGACGATCCGGCCCGGTTCCTCGGCCCGGGCGATCGGCGACCAGTTGGAGCGCCAGGGGGTGATCGGCTCCGCTCTGGAGTTCGAGATCGCCGTTCGCACCAGCGGACTGGCCGCCAGCCTCAAGGCCGGCGAATACGAGCTCATCACCGGCATCGGCGTGGAGGACGCCATCTCCATCCTCGAGCAGGGTCCGGTGGTGGCCACCTTCTGGGTCACCATCCCCGAGGGGCTGCGCCTGGGAGAGCTGCTCGACGCGGTGGCGGAGCAGTCGGAGATCCCGCGTCCCGAGCTCGAAGCGGCCCTGCTCGACGACAGTGTGAGCACGTCACTGTTGGAGCGGCCGGTGGAATCGATCGACGACTGGGAAGGCCTGCTGTTCCCGGACACCTACGAGTTCGCGGTGGGCTCGGACCCGGCGGTGGTGCTGGGCCGAATGGCCCGTACGATGGAAGAGCGGGTGGCGGCCATCGACTGGGCAGCGGCCGAGGAGGCCGGCTTCACCCTCTACGAAGCGATCATCATCGCCTCGATGATCGAGGCCGAGGCCCAGGTAGACCGGGATCGCCCCCTGGTCGCAAGCGTGATCTACAACCGAACCGAGGAGGGCATGCGGCTCGACATCGACGCCACCGTCGCCTTTGCGGTCGGCAAGCGGGGCGGCCTGACCGCCTCCGACCTGGAGGTCGATTCGCCCTACAACACCCGCAAGTTCCCGGGGCTGCCGCCCGGACCGATCGGGGCCTCCGGTCGCGCCTCCTTGGAGGCGGCCGCCCAGCCGGCCGACACCGACTACCTGTACTACGTGCTGGCCGACGCCGATGGGAGTCATGCCTTCACCGCCGACTACGGCGAGTTCCTGCGGTTGAAGGAGGAGGCCCAGGCCGCCGGACTGATCCCCTGACATGCGATTGATCCTGCTGGGCGATCCGGTCGAGCACTCGCGCTCACCCCGCATCCACACGGCGGCCCTGACCGCGGCGGGCCTGGAGGGCGAATACCGCGCTCGGAAGGTGGGACCGGACGGGGTGAGAATCGCGGTTGCCGAGCTTCGCCGGGGCGAGCTGGACGGAGCCAACGTCACCATGCCCCACAAGGAACTGGCCGCGGCCCTGTGCGACCGGCGGAGCACCGAGGCCGATCAGGCGGGATCGGTCAACACGCTGGTACCCGAGGAGGGGAGCGTGGTCGGATACAGCACCGACGTCGACGGCATCCGCGCCGCCTGGTCGTGGGCGGCGCTGCCCACCGGGCAACCAGTGTTGCTGCTGGGCAGCGGGGGCGCAGCCGCCGCCTGCCTGGTCGCCCTGCAAGGCCAGGAGGTGTGGGTCACGGGACGCCGGCCCACCCGGGTTTCGCGGCTGCTGGAACGGGTACCACTGGCGGCCGGGACGGTCCCGTGGGAGCAGCCGCTGCCGGGGGCGGTGGTGGTCAACGCCACCCCGCTGGGGATGGCAGGTGAAGCGCTGCCGGCCGGGGTGATGGAGGGGATGGTGGGTCTGTTCGACATGGCGTACGGCGATTCCGCCACGCCGGCGGTGGCGGCCGCCCGGCGCCGGGGTGTGCCCGCGGCCACCGGACTCGATCTGCTCCTGGCCCAGGCGGCGGCCAGCTTCGAGCTGTGGACCGGCGTGTCCGCCCCGCTGGAGGTCATGCGGGCGGCCCTCTAAAGCCCTCAAGCGCTTGGGTTTCCGCGCCGAAGACTCACTGCGAGGGCAAGAGAGGAGTCCACCTCATGTCGTTGAACGGGAACCTCGAGGCCTTCCCTTTGGCCGAGGTACTGAGACTGCTCGTCCGAGCAGGGAAGTCGGGCTGCTTGCGGGTCGACGCGCGCGGCATGCAGGGGAAGATCTATTTCGACGAGGGCGGTCTGAGCTATGCCACCATCCGCAGCGACGAGGACCTGCGGGTCGATCTGCTGAACGCCGGCCTTGTGCAGGAGCCCGACTGGCTTATGGTGGAGCAGCGCCACAAGAGCATCCCCGAAGTCCTTGCTCCCGGACGGGCACCCGCCGAGCTTCACGAGTTCGTGGCGGAGCAGATCACCGACGTGATCTTCCGCCTCCGGCGGGGAGGCTCGGGCACGTTCGACTTCGGCGAGGACGTCATGCCTCGGTATGCCACCGGCCAGCGGGTCACGGTCGAGGAGTGCATCGGTGAAGCCGACCGGCGGATCGCTCAGTGGGCCGAGATCGAAGAGGTGATTCCGGGGACCAACTTCCGTCTGCGCATGGCGGATCAGCTGCCGGTGGCCCGCGACATCACCGTGACCGCCGACACCTGGCGGCTGCTGGCGGCGATGGAGGGAGTGGCCACCATCGAGCAGATCACCGAGCGGCTCGGCGCCACCGATTTTCAGATCGCCCAGGCGATGGCGGCCCTGGTCCGGGCGGGACTGGTGGTGTTGGTGGACCAGCTTCCCGAAGCCCGCTACGGATACGGCCACCCGGTCGACCGGCCGGTATCCACCGAGGAGCCGGAGGTCCCTCCCGCCGGCATCAGCTTGGCGCCGGAACCCTCTGGCTCGGCCGGAAACGGGTACGGGAGCGAACCCGGCGAGCCCTCCGGCGAGCTCGAGTCGGGATTCGACATCGGGCTCCAGCCGGTTGCGGATCCGGTGGAGGAGGTCGAGGAGGTCGA
>JBFGJL010000299.1:0-2769 GCA_041577235.1 Acidimicrobiia bacterium
ATCCGACGCCGGTGATCGGCCTCCTGGGTCTGGTCGAACCGGTGCCGCCCACCGTGCCCCGACTTCATCGGGGACGAGCCGGTATGGAGCTGTGGCTGCTCGGTGAGCCTCGCGCCATCAACCTGGCCGGCAGTGCCTTCGAGAAGATCACCTTCGGGCACGTCGGCGGCCGGCCCTCGGCCCCGGACGCCGCCGCCGGCCGGGCGGCGGTGGCGCTGGCCGCCGACCTGGCCCGCTCGCAGCTGGTCCCGGTGCTGCACGACGTCTCCGAGGGTGGCCTGGCGGTGGCGATCGCCGAGATCTGCATCGCCTCCGGCGTAGGTGCCACCGTCGACTATGCCGACTGGCGGCACCTGTTCTCCGAAGATCCGCATCGATTCGTGGCGGTGGTGGCGCCCGCCGACGGCGACCGGCTGCAAGCGGCAGCGGCTCGACACGAGGTCGTGGCCACCCGGCTGGGGGTGCTGGAGGCGGATCGTCTCCATTTCCGAGGTCCGACCACCACCGCTTCGGTGGCGCTGGCCTCGGCGGCCCGCGCCTGGCGAGGAGCCCTCCCCTCCCGGATGGGGGAACGAGTCCCATGAGGAGCATCGTGGGAGCCCTTGTCGTGATGGTGACCGTGTCTGCCTGCGCGGTGACCCGCATCGGCCCGGGCGAGGTCGATCCGGCCCGGTCGGACGCCGCCTCCATCGTTCTCCAGGTCTGCACGCAGACGGCGGGACTGGCGATCGTCGATCCGGTGCTGGAAGTGGACGACGCCGGCAACCAGCTCTCCATCGGCTTCGGTATCCCGGCGGGACAGAACGAGCTCACTCCGGAAGAACAGGAGATCCTGGACGGGTGTGTGGAACGGGCGCTGCGAGCGGTGGGAGGTTGAAGGGATTCACCGCCGCAGGGCGGGGATCTGGTCGACACGAGCCCGGTCGAGACGCTCCCAGAAGATGCCGGGCGGGCGCGGGTGGACCGACTCGGTCCGCCAGACCCGGTCGGGGGTCACGATCACGTCGACGGGGGAATCGTGGTCTTCCAACGGGATCTGGCCGGAGGCGATGAGCTGGACCGGGTGGACGGTGGTGAGCGTCACCGTGGCCGGTCCGATCTTGCCGAACTCTGCCGCCAGTGCGAACTCGAGGTCGCTGTAGCCGCCTCCCTTGCCCAGTCGGGCGCCGGTTCGGTCGACCGCCACCGAGCCGCACAGGACCAGATCGATCGACGCCATCTCCTCCAGCGACACCGGCCGGCCGTGGATGGCCGCCCCTTTGATCGAACAGGCCCGCCGGGGTGCCACCTCCAGCCGATCCGGGTCCAGCTGCCAGAACGGGCGCTCGTCCCGCAGCCGCGGCACCGCCATGTACAGCACCTTGCCGTCCTCCAACGCCCGGGTCCGGGCGGGCCACTGGGGCGAATCCGGGTTGGCCTTCACGGTGGTGGCTCGCCGCCACTCCGGAAGCGAGGCCGCGCGAGCGGCGGCCGCCTCGGCCCCTACGAAGTTGGGGATGCGACCCTCGACGCCGGGAAACCGGCCCGCTCCCGCCTGGCGTATCTCCTCCCACACCCGACGCCGGAGCTCCTGTTTGGGCTCCATCCGCCGAGGTTAACGGGGGAACTTGCCAGCTACCGATCCGGCGAGCCGGAGCTGCATCCGCCGGTGGCTTCGTCCCCGTCTCCCCGCCACGGTCGGGGAGGCCGGGGCGCGGGAGGGCGGCGTAGGATGCAGTCCCGATGAGCGACAATCCCGAGGTCGACGGCTGGTTCGCCGAGTACGAGCACCCGGCCAAGGAGGCGATGCTGCGGGCGCGGGAGATCATTCTCGAGGATGACCGCATCTCCGAGGGGATCAAGTGGAGGAGCCCGACCTTCATGTACGAGGGCAACCTGGCCAGCTTCAACCCGCGCACCAAGGCCCACGTCAGCCTCATGTTTCACACCGGTGCCTCGATACCGGGTTCCCACCCGCGCCTCGAAGGAGGGGGCGACACCGCCCGCTACATGAAATTCGCCGATCTGGCCGAGGTCGAGTCCGCCGCCGACGACCTGAGGGCCATCGTCCGAGCTTGGTGCGATTCACGCTGAGCACCGATGCCAACCGTCGCGTCCGTACCCTGGCGGCCTCCGAGTCGAGCGGGCACCACGGGCCGCGTCTCTTCGCCCCGCCGGGGCGAGACGGCCGGCGCCAGGCGGACCGGCTCGGCGGGGATTCAAGAATCAGCGGGGTTTCGTCGAAAGAGGCTGAAGCGATGTCGAGCCACGGCGTAGCGGGAACTGAATTCTTCAGAAGCGTGGCACGCCGGGCAGCGACCCTGACCGGGGTGCTGGCTCTGGTGCTGGCCGCCATGGGCCTCGCTCTCGACCGGGACCCCCTGATGCTGGGTGCGGCCTCGGCCGCCCTCTACACGGTGGTGGCGTGGTACGAGCTGGGCCGGACCCGCTTCCGTCCGGTCATCATCTGGGGAGTCACCCTGCTGATCACCGCAGTTCACTTCACGGTGATCGATCCGGCGGCCGGCCCCACCTCCGGCATGATCATCGTGTTCCTCATCGGAACCCTGGGGTTGTTTCTGGTGGAGCGACCCCGCCGCCTCCAGCTGCTGGTGGTGGCCGTCCTGCTGGTGTCGCAGGCCTGGTGGTTCCGAGACGATTTGGCCGGCGGGGCCCAGATGGTGATGACCCCCGTCGCCGCCTATCTGCTGGCCTCGTGGCTGCTGGTCCGAGTTCGTTTCGAGCTGGAGGCAGGCGAGGCCGAGGCCCGCGAGCTGGTCCGTCACGCCC
>JBFGJL010000300.1:0-2759 GCA_041577235.1 Acidimicrobiia bacterium
CCGCCTCCACCAGTTCCCGGTCGGTGGCGTCCGGACGGGCGTACCGCAAGTTGGCAGCAATAGTGTCGTGGAAGAGATAGGTCTCCTGGGTGACCACTCCGATCCCGTCGGCGAGCGTGCCGAGCGAGAGCCGGCGGACGTCGTACCCGTCGATGGTCACCATGCCCTCGGTGGCGTCGTAGAGCCGCGGCACCAGATAGCTGATGGTGGTCTTGCCCGCCCCGCTCGGCCCCACCAATGCGACCAGCTCTCCGGGCTGCACCTCGAACGACACTCGACGAAGCGCCCAGGCACGAGTCCCGCCCGGCGTGGTATCCGGACCGGCGGGTTGGTGCGAGCTCCCCCAGGGAGAGAACCGTTTGACCTGGGCCAGACCCTCCGGGCCGTCCCCCTGGTAGCGGAACGACACATCCCGGAAGGAGATCGAACCCTGTATCTGCGACAGCCGCATGGGATCGGGCTCCTCCTCGATGTCATGGGGAAGGTCGAGCACCTCGAAGACCCGCTCGAATGAGACGATCGAGGTGGCGAACTCGACTCGAGTGTTGGAGAGAGCGGACAGGGGGGCATAGAGCTGGGTCACCAGGGTGGAAAACATCACGATGACTCCGAGGCTGAGCACGTCCCGGATCACGAGCAGGCCTCCGACCCAGAACACCGCCGCGGTCCCCACCGCCGTCACCAGACCGAGGGCGGCGAAGAACCAGCGTCCAATGACCGCCCGCCGCACGCCCAGGTCCCGCACCATGGCCGCCTCGCCCGAAAACCGCTCCACCTCCTGGTTGGAGCGGTTGAAGAGCTTCACCAGCAGGGCACCGCTCACGTTGAAGGTCTCCTGGAGGATGGCCGACATGGCGGCGTTGTGGTCCATCTGCTCTTCCGCCACCCGCCGCAGGACCCGGGCCACCCGCCGGGCCGGGTAGACGAACAACGGCAGGGCCGCCACGGCCAGCAGGGTCAGGCGCCACTCCGCCCTCAGCATGACCACGAGGATGACCGCCACCGACACGAAGTTGGAGACGATCGACACGAAGGTTCCGGTGATGGCCTGCTGCGCCCCCACCACGTCGTTGTTGAGGCGGGAGATGAGCTCCCCGGTGCGGGTGGCGGTGAAGAACCGCAGCGACATGCCCTGCAGGTGCTGGTAAAGCTGCCGGCGCAGGTCGAAGATGATGCCTTCACCGGCCCGGGCCGACAGCCAACGCTGGACCCCTCCCACCACCGCGTTGACGACCGGCACCAGGATCATGGCGCCCCCCAGCAAGGACAGCAGCGCCACGTCCTTCTGGGGAATGGCCTTGTCCACCAGGTCCCGCACCAGGATGGGCGGAATCACCGACAGCACCGAGATGACCAGGATGGTGGCGAGCAGGGCGATGAGGGTGCCCATATAGGGTCGCCCGTAGGAGGCCACCCGCCGCAACAGCAGGCGGTCGACCTTGGGTCGGTCGTTCTCCTCGTCGTATTGCAAATAGGCGAACCAGCCGCCGCCGTGGAAGATGGCAGAACCTCCAGTCTCGGAGCCACAGCCTATCGGCTGTGGTGGTCAACCCCGTCGGCTCAACCCGGGCCGATTCGATGGGCGGCAGCGACGGCTTCGCCCACCTCCGCCAGCGGCACCATGGTCTCGGCCATCTCCTTGACCAGCTCGGTGTCCACCTCCGGTCGGTGGAACAGCTCATAGCGATAGTCGCCGTCCAGCCACACCAGGGTCTTGCCGCTGGCGTCCTCCAGCAACCAGCCCGTACCTGCTTCCAGCGTGACCTGCTCGCAGGCGGCGAGATCGCGTTCGGAGAACCGGCCGCATCCGGTGGCGTCCTGAGTGGAGGTGGCGTCGGCCGGGGCCGGCACCATCACCGACAGCACCGCCGCCTGTCCTGCCAGCTTGCTCTTCGAATACGGTTCGACGGCCCACAGGCCAAAGGCGGCGAGGAGCGACTCGGACAGCTCGCCCACCGCCGGGTTGTACACCAGCTGGCTGGTGACGTGTTGCACGGTGGCAGGCAGGACCCCCGGGAACTTGACGCCGGGCAGGGCCACCGAGATCTCGAAACGGCTGGCCTGGACGAAGCGGTCGATCTGGCTGCTCCGGTCCCAGACTTCGGCCACCACCTGCCGGGGATCGGGTATCGACGGGAAACCGAGATCGTCGTTGGCCCACACCACCTGACCGGAACCGTTGCGGAGCGCCGGGGCGGGGACGGTGCTGCCGCTCGGCACTACCGGCGGCTGACCCTCCCCTCCCCCGATCCAGTCCGACGAACGCCGACCGACGTCCGCCAGGGGGTTCTCACCGCAGGCAGCGGCCACCAGGGCAAGGGCGGTGATGCTCACCGCCAGCCGGATCTGGGCGGCCCGGTTCATCCGACCCCCTTCATGGCGCTGCGGAGATCACAACTCTAAAGACGGCCCGACCGGAGCCAAAGTTCCCCGTTACCCTCGGCCGATGCCGTCTGGCCCGCCCCTGCGCCTGGTGCGCCACGCCTACCCCGACCCTCCCTGGCGGGACACCGCCGTCAGCCGCGCCATCCTGCTCGAGGTCGGGAAGGGCGGCGCCCCCGACACCCTGCGACTCCATCGCCCGCCGGCGGTGGTGGCGTTCGGCCGGCGGGATGTCGTGGCACCCGGGTACCGGAAGGCGGTGACGGCGGCTCGCCGGCACGGATTCGAAGGGGTGGAGCGCCTGGCAGGAGGAAGGGCGGCCGTCTTCCATCCCGGCACGCTCGCCTTTGCCTGGGCAGTGGCCGACCGGGAACCGC
>JBFGJL010000301.1:0-2754 GCA_041577235.1 Acidimicrobiia bacterium
AGTCCGGCAATCTGGCCATCGATCTGACCATGCAGCAGCGGGCCCTGCCCATGACCCACGTCGTCACGCTGGGCAATCAGGCGGTGGTCTCGATCCCCGAATGCCTGGACGCGCTGGTGGACGACGGGCGGGTGACGGCGATCGGCCTGCACCTCGAGGGTCTGCGCGATTCCGCCGCCCTGGCCCGCTCGGCCCTGCGGGCGGCCACAGCCGGCATCCCCCTGGTGGTGCTCAAGACCGGAACGACCGACGGCGGAGCCGAGATCGTCGTGTCCCACACCGCGTCGCTGGCGGGACCCGAGGCCGCCTACGGGGCTCTGTTTGGCCGCTATGGGATCGCCCAGGTCGACACCGCCGAACAGCTGCTGGCGACGCTGTCGCTGTTCCACCACTACGGGCGCCTGCCCGGCAACCGGCTCACCTCGCTGTCGTGCTCCGGGGGGGAGGCCTCCCTGGCCGCCGACCTGGCCGCCACCCACGGGGTGGTCTTCCCGGCGTTTCCCGGCGCCACCACCAAGCGATTGGAGGACCTCCTCGACCATCGAGTCACCGTCGCCAACCCGCTCGACTACCACGCCTTCATCTGGGGCGACCGGCCGCGTCTTGAGGCGGTCTTCACGGAGGCGCTGGCGTCCGGAGTCGACGCCGGCGTTCTCATCATCGACTTCCCAGCCCCCGGTCTCGATGCCGAAGAGTGGTGGCCCACGATCGACGCCTTCGTGGCGTCCGTGGAGGAGACGGCCACGCCGGGCGTGGTCTCGTCGACCCTGCCCGAGAACCTCCCCGAGCCGGTCTGCCGCCGACTCCGGGACCGGGGGATACCGGCGATTCCGGGGGTGCCGGTGGCACTGGCGGCGCTGGCCGCCGCCGCCTCCCCGCAGCCGGGTCATGCACCGGTTCACGCTGCCCCGGTCGAAGTGACCCGATCCGTACTGCTCGACGAGGCAGCCGGGAAGGCGCGGCTGCGGGCCCGAGGGCTGCCGGTGCCGGACGGCACCGTAACCGACAAGCTGGGTGCACCCGACCAGGCCCTCCGGCTGGGATTCCCGGTGGTGGTGAAGTCGCTGGCACCGGCCCATCGCTCCGAGGTCGGCGCGGTCGCCCTGGGCCTGAACGATCGGGACGCCGTCGCCGCGGCGGTGACGGCGATGGAACACCATGGCGGCAACTTCTACGTCGAGCGCCAGGTCGACGGCATCGTCGGCGAGCTGCTGGTGGGCGTGCAGAACGATCACCCGGTCGGCTGGACGCTGACGATCGGAGCCGGGGGGGTGCTGGCAGAGCTGCTGGCTGACACCGTCACCATCCTCCTGCCGGCCGAGCCTGCCGTGATCCTCCGGCGGCTGCAGTCACTGCGCGTCTGGCGAATCTTCGACGGGTCCCGGAATCGGCCTCGCGGCGACATCGAGGCCGCCGTCGAGGTGATCGCTGCCATCGCCGCGGGCGCCGTGGACCAGCACTGGGAGGTCGAGGTGAATCCGCTGCTGGTGTGCCGCGAGGGAGTGTGGGTGGCCGACGTCCTGATGAAGGAGCTGCAGTGAGTGAACCATTGATCGTCGATCGGGAGCCGCCTGTCCTCACCGTGACGATCAGCCGGGGCAAGGCGAATGAGATCGACGCCGACACCAGCCGCAGGATGGGAGCGTTGTTCGAGGAGTTCCGAGACGATCCGGCCTATCGGGTCGCCATCCTCACCGGAGCAGGCGAACGATTCTTCAGCGCCGGCTGGGACCTGCAGGCGGCGGCGGCGGGAGAGGCATACGAGTCGGACTATGGGGTGGGTGGCTTCGGCGGGTTCGGCGAGCTCCCCGGCCTCGACAAACCGGTGATCCTCGCCGTGAACGGCATCGCCGCCGGTGGAGGGTTCGAGATGGTCCTCGCGGCCGACCTGGTCGTGGCCGCCGACCACGCCCAGTTCCTCCTCCCGGAGGCCACGGTGGGGATCATCCCGGATGTCGGCTCGATCCGGCTGCCCAAGATGCTCCCCCGGCCATTGGCCGTCGAGGTGCTGCTGGGCGCCCGGCGCCTCTCCGCCGCCGAGGCCATCCAGCTTGGGATCGTCAACCGGGTGGTGCCGCCAGCCGAGCTGATGAGCGCCGCCCGCGACCTCGCCGATCAGGTGGTGGCGGCGGCACCGCTGGCGGTGGCTGCCATCCTCGATGTGGTGCGGCGAGCAGACGGGCTGTCGGTGGCCGACGGTCTGTCCCTCCTTCGCTCGGGGCGGGTCGAGCTTTACGAGCGGATGCTGGCATCGGATGATGCCCGCGAAGGCCCCCGCGCCTTTGTCGAGAAACGGTCGCCCCGCTGGACCGGGCGGTAGGCGGCGACCTGCATCCCCGGGTTGGCCGTGTGCCGAACGGTGCTGCCCATCTCGATCGTCAGCCGCTCGAACACCTGAAGCCAGCGCCAGGCTCCGGCCATCCGATGGACGGGTCGCGGCCCTACTCGATCGGCAGCCCGGCCTGAAGCCAGGCGACTATGCCCCCGTCTATCTCGGTCACATCGGTGAAGCCAAGCTCCTCGAAGAGGCCCATGGCCTGGCCAGAACGATTGCCGGATCGGCAGTAGACGACATAGCTGGCGTCGCGGTCGAGGGCAGCGATACGATCGCGAAAGTCCCCCTCGTAGAAGTCGATGTTCACGGCTCCGACGATGGAGCCCTCAGCGACCTCCTGCGGAGTGCGGATATCGAGCAGGACCGTGCCCGGCTCGGCTACCACCTCGGCGGCCGCCAGCGGGCCAACGGTGTCGAGC
>JBFGJL010000302.1:0-2706 GCA_041577235.1 Acidimicrobiia bacterium
GCCTGCGCGATCCGCGGCGATTCTGGAGCCGTTAAACACCCGCCAGCTTTATCTGGATCAGGGAGAGCGGGCTCGAGGTGTGTGTCAGCTGCTGGTTGAGGCGGGCCATCACCTCCGAGCCGACCTTGGCCGCCAGCAGGATCACCAGCAGCTCGCCCAGCCGGACCAGGATCCCTTCCACCGGACCCTCCTCTACCCGGGCACCGGGCCGGGCGTCCGGATGCTAGAAGACGTCGAACCTCGGTCGCGCCCCGGTGCTCTCGGCCACCGTCCGGGGTCGACCGGCGGCGTAGAGTCCCAGGCAGAGCACAGGAGGAGGGCATGGGGCGGAGGCTGGCGGACGCCCCGCTGATCAGGAGGATCGTCTGGCACGTCCGGCGGGTGGCCCGCAATCTCGACGGCCACTTCTTCGCCGCCCTCTTCGCCGGAGCAGTGGTGGTGGTGGTGCTGGCCGCCGCCGCCGTCACCCTCATCGAGAAGAGGGTGGCGTTCACCTCCTTCGGCGAGTCGGTGTATTGGGCGGTGCAGACCGTGATGGGCCAGGGCGACTCGGGGTACGTGACCACCCCGGGCGGCTGGGTGGTGGCCTGGCTGTTGGGATTGTTCGGCGTCGGCATCATCGCCGCCATGACCGGGGCGCTGGTGGGGTTCGTGATCGATTTCCTCTTGAAGGAGGGACAGGGCATGGGCGCAGCCGGATACGAGGGACATATCGTCGTCTGCGGGTGGAACGGAACCGCTCGCAGTCTGATCGACGAGTTTGCCGACGACGAGTACGACGCCAAGGTGGTGGTGGTCTGCGACACCGACCGCAGCCCGGCCGGCCGTGACGCCTACTTCGTCCGGGGTGATCCCACCAACGAGGAGACCCTGCAGCGAGCCGGGATCGACCGGGCCGCCGCCGCCATCGTCTTCCCGGTGGACGGGTCCGACGAGGCCGACATGAAATCGATCCTGGTGGCCCTGGCGGTCGAGGCGATCAACCCGTCGGTGCGGACCATCGTCGAGGTCAACAACCCGAAGCACGTCGCCCACTTCGAGCGCACCCACGTCGACGAGGTGGTGGTGACCACCCGGCTGGCCTCCCACCTGCTCGCCCGCAGCGCCATGTACCCGGGGTTGACCTCGGTGGTGGCGGACCTGGTGTCCGGTGGCGACGGCTCCGAGCTCTACCGGGTGGAGTTCCCGGACGGGTATGTCGGCATCACGTTCGACGAGGCGGGGACGCGCCTCCGCGCCGAGCACCGGGCCACGCTGGTGGCGGTGAGCCGCAACGGCGGCGCCAAGGTGAATCCTCCTCCCGACTTCCGGATCGAGCCGGGCGACGAGGCGGTGGTGGTGGCGGACTCGCTCGGCAGGTTGCGGGCGGCGGGCCGGCCGGCCTGACCGGCCACCGGTTGCCCTGGGGGGCCGAGTTGCGTTCCGTCCTCGGCGACCTACATTGGAGGGCCTCCCATGACCCGTTTCCTTCTTCGTTGTTGCCTGAGCGCGCTCGCGCCGGTCCTGGCCGGATGCAGTCGCGCCGCCGCTCCCACCACCACCGTCACCACCCTCCCCCCACCTCCTCCGACCACCACCACCCTCCCCGCCCCCTTGGAGGTGACCGTGCGCGATGCCCCCCCGGGTCTGGCGCGGGTGGTGCAGGGTCTGTATCGCTTCGCGCTGGGAGAGCAGCCCAACCCGCCGGCCATGCCTCCGGCCTTCCGGCGGGTGGTGGCCGGAGCCGAAGTGTCCACCCGCCCGCCCAACATTCGGGCCACCGCCACCGTGGGCAAGGTGGGAGATGCCCGGGTAGGGGTGGTGACCGCCGGCGACGACGTGGTGCTGGCGGTGGAGGAGCAGGGGTGGAGGATCGTCGGCGGTGAGCTGGCCAGTCTGGGGATCCGCCCCTACTACGGCGGCTCTCCCCGCCTGGTCATGGTGATCGGGTCAGATGCACGCCCCGGTCAGAACCCGCCCGGCTTCCGGGCCGACAGCCTCCACATCGTGGGGATCGCTCCTCAGCGGGGAGAGGCCGGAATCGTCGGCATCCCGCGCGACTCGTGGATCGAGGCCTCCTATGGGGGTCGGAACAAGATCACCAACATGATGGCGTCGCGCGGGCCGGAGGTGATCGTCGACACCGTCGAGCAGCTCACCGGTCTCGACCTGGAGGGCTACGTGCTGGCCGGGTTCGAGGGGTTCGTGAACATGCTCGACGACTTCGGCCCGTTCGAGCTGGACGTTCCCTTCGCCATGAATGCCCCCAAGGCCAAGGCCTTCTTCGAGGCGGGGGTGCAGATGTTCAGCGGGGCCGACGCCCTGGCCTTCTCCCGCAACCGAACCCTGCCCGGCGGCGACCTCACCCGGTCCTTCCATCAGGGTGTGGTGATGCAGGCGGTGTTGGCCCACGCCCGGGCAGGCGGGGTGAGCAGGCTGCCGGGCATGGTCGAGGCGTTCGCCGCGCACGGCTTCACCGACCTCGACCCCGCCCAGCTGCTGACCCTGGGCTACGCCGCATTCGCGGTCGAGGACTCGACCAACGTGGTGGCCCCTGCCACCATCGGCACCGCCGGCGCCGCCAGCGTCGTCTATCTCACCGACGAGGCCTTTCTCCTGTTCGACGACCTGGCCGACGGAGTGCTGGAGCCGGTCGAGGAGTAGGTCGGCCCCTGGTGCCAACATGGCGGTCATGGACCTGGCGACGGTGGTGGCCGGCTGGGAGGA
>JBFGJL010000303.1:0-2685 GCA_041577235.1 Acidimicrobiia bacterium
CGACGGCATGATCCCGGTCGGGCCCATGTTCCAGACCGCCCTGGAGCACATCGAGGAGATGGAGGCGCACGGCTCCGAGATCACCGGTTTGTCCACCGGTTTTCGCGATCTGGATCGGAAGCTGGCCGGGCTACAGAAGGCCAACCTGATCATCATCGCCGCCCGGCCCAGCATGGGGAAGAGCGCCCTCACCATGAACATCGCCACCAACGTGGCGGGAGCCGGGGGGACGGTGGCGATCTTCAGTCTGGAGATGGCCAAGGAGGAGATCATCCAGCGGATCCTGTGCGCGGTGGGCCGGGTCGACTCCATGAAGCTGCGGAGTGGTCAGCTCGGGCCGCTGTGGCAGAAGGTGGTTGGGGCCGCTTCCCGCATGTACAAAGCTCCCATCTACATCGATGACTCCGCCCAGGTGACGGTCACCGACATCCGCGCCAAGTGCCGGCGGCTGAAGCGCCAACACGGACTCGACCTGGTGGTGGTCGACTACCTGCAGCTGATGCAGGGGACGACCCGGGAGAACCGGCAGCAGGAGATCGCCGAGATCAGCCGCTCGCTCAAGAACCTGGCCCGAGAGTTGGACGTACCGATCCTGGCCGTCTCCCAGCTCAACCGCAGTCTCGAGGTTCGCGAGGACAAGCGCCCCCGCCTGGGGGACCTGCGGGAATCCGGAGCAATCGAACAGGATGCCGACGTGGTCATGTTCATCTACCGGCACGAGTACTACCACCCGGGCGATCAGGAGACGAAGGGCCTGGCCGAGGTGATCATCGCCAAGCACCGCTCCGGCTCCACGGGCAAGGTGGACATGACCTTCCTGCCGGAGTTCACCCTCTTCGCCGACCTGGGCCGCGACATCGCCGCCTGAACGGCCTACCTGGTCCGCTCGGCTCCCTCCTGAGCAGCGATCGGGCCCCACCAGCAGGGAGTGGAGCCGGAGGCAGCGCTAGGTTCACCCTGCCTTGCGAGCCGTCACCGTGGCGCTGGCGACGGCCGCTCCGTCCGGGGCGGGATCGACCACCACCTCTACCTCCTCGAATCCCGCCGCCTCCAGGTCGCGTCGGTAGGCGGCCGCCGGGACCGCCCCTCCGACACAGGCCGCCCACGACTCCGGGTCGAGGTCGACCGCCGGCCGCTCGGGGGCCACGACATCGGAAACCACCAGCCGGCCACCCGGCCGCAGCACCCGGAACGCCTCGGAGAACACCGCTCCCTTCTCGGGGGAGAGGTTGATGACGCAGTTGGAGATGACCACGTCGACCGAGCGGTCCGGAAGCGGCAGGTCTTCGATCAGACCCTCCTTGAACTCCACGTTGTCCACCCCGGCGGCGGCTGCATCGTGAGCGGCCCGCTTCACCATCTCGGGTGTCATGTCCACCCCGATCACCCGGCCGCCGGGTCCCACCTGCCGAGCGGCCAGCAGGGCGTCCAGGCCGCCCCCGGAGCCCAGGTCCAGCACCACTTCCCCTTGCTGGAGGTCCGCCCCTCGCACCGGATTCCCCGATCCGAGACCCATGTCGGCCCCCGGCGGGACCGAGGCCAGCTCGTCTGGGTCGTAGCTCGCCGAAGGCTGGCAGCAGGGCTCGTCGCTCAGGGCGATCCGGGCGTAGCGGCTCCGCACCGCCTGGCGGACGTGTTCGTCGCTGGTTCCCATGTCCGTTCTCCTTCGATCAGCAGCAGGCGCTCAACAGCCGGACCAGTTCGGAGACCGTCTCCGGCTGCACCGAGTAGTAGACGTACCGCTCCTCCTTCCGGCTCTGCAACAGCCCGGCCGTACGAAGCCGGCTCAGGTGGTGAGACAGCGTCGGAGCGGGCACCCCCAGCCGGCCGGCGATGTCGCCGGCGGCCACCTCCCCGCCCGCCTTCACCAGGAAGAAGAAGACCTCCAGCCGGGTGAGATGGGCCAGAGCCCGAAACGCGGCAACGTGGCGCTGGTCGGCTATCAGTTCCTGCCGCACGGTTAGTTTCATATTTTCAAAACTATCGAAATGTATGGAGCCTGTCAAGGGCCTTGGGGGTAGAACCGTGCGGGGGGCGGTGCGGTGGCTCACCCGGGGGGAGTGACGGTTCGCGCCCGGGCTCGGAGCGGGCCGGCTCGGTCTGCGACCGGGCTCGGCACCATGCACGAATGAGGCCCCCTCCGGAGAGGGGGCCTCTGGTACTTCAACCCCCGCTGTTGGGAAGAGTCCTGGAGGAAGGGGGGTAACTCCGTACTCGGAAATGCGGTTGTTGAAGTCTCGCCCCCTTATCGGCTCTTCGCTCGTCGACCTTGAGGGTTTTCTTCGGGGCCCGGGCGGTGGTGGTAGTAAGGCCGTCATGGCGGCCTTCGAAGCGATCGGGGTGGGGATCTACCGTCAGCGGCATCCTCAGCTGGATCTCAACGTAGGGGCGGTGGTCGGAGCCGACGGGGTCGCCCTGATCGACAGCGGAGCCAGCCATCGCCAGGCGGAAAGGATCAACG
The DNA here is from genome assembly GCA_041577235.1 of Acidimicrobiia bacterium. Taxonomy (GTDB): domain Bacteria; phylum Actinomycetota; class Acidimicrobiia; order Spongiisociales; family DATADW01; genus JBFGJL01. Next base: position 2,462 of record JBFGJL010000303.1, read on the forward strand.
ATGCCCTCCGGGCGGTGACCCTCCTGCCGGTGCGTTGGGTGGTCAACACCCACCATCACTGGGATCACTGTTACGGCAACTCCCGGTTTGGCGATGCCCAGCTATGGGGACACGTGCGCTGCCGACGGTGGATGGTCGAGCAGGCCGAGGCCACCAGGCGCAGCCTGATGGCCGATGCCGATCCGGAGCAACGATCGGAGCTGGCCGAGGTGATGATCGTCCCG
>JBFGJL010000304.1:0-2631 GCA_041577235.1 Acidimicrobiia bacterium
GAGGGGGCGGGGGCGAGGGTGGTGGGCGGGGGAAGGCTGGTGTCACCCACCACGTCCGGCTCGACCCCGGTCAGCATCGCCACGCCCCCCGCCACCACCAGCAGCGTGGCGGCCAGGGCGGTGGCGGCGGTCAGGATCCGGCGCGGCATCGAGTCGCGCCGGCGGATCCGGGCGAGACCGGCGACCGGGTCGATCCGGCTCTCGACCTGGAGCCGTCGCCGGGCGAAAGCGGCGCGGACCCGTTCGTCCTGGGAGGGGGGCATCGGGGCAGTCATGGCCGGTCCTCTCCTTGGTGAGATCTTCCGAGGGCGGAGGCCAGGGCCTGTCGTCCGCGGTGGAGATGCACACGAGCGGTCGCGTCGGAACAGCCCAGCACGGTGGCGATCTCGGCGGTGCTGAGATCCTCGAGGTAGAACAGCGCGACGGCGGCGCGTTGCTTGGGCGGTAGGGCCGCCACCGCCTTCCACAGTGCGGCGTCCTCCGCCACCGGCTCCGGGATGGGTTCAGGTCTGCCCAGGCGTAGCCGGGCGCGGGTCTCGGCCGCGGTCCGCCGGAGGGTGGACGTCGCCAGGTTGATCGTGACCCGCCGCAGCCATGCTCCCGGCTTCTCGAAGGTCGACACCCGTTCCCAGTCGCGGTGGGCGCGAAGAAGTGCCTCCTGGGCGAGATCTTCGGCCGCGACCCGGCTGCCGGAGATCACCACCGCCAGCGTCACCATGTGCGGGAATTCCCGCCGGTAGAAGGCGTCGAAAGACTCGCGAAAGGCCGAGACCGCCTCGGTGCGCCCGCTCCGGTCGCTCACGGCGAGATGTCCGCTGGCCATGACCCCCACACGCTCGGGCGGGCCTCGATGTTTACCCCCAAACGCTCCCGGCGCCGGCGGGCTCGTCTGCCTGGTGACGGTGGTGGGTCAGCTCCCCGCTCCGGGTTGATATCCGACCGCCTTGTCGAGGGTCTCCACGACCCGGTCGAAGGCACGCTCGGCTGCCTCCGGCCGATCGGCGATGGCGACCACGCCCAGCTTTCCGACGTCCGGGAGGGCGCCCATCAGGTGGAAGACCACCCCCTGTTGGGTGGCGGCGTCGAAATGCAGGCCCTCGTACACCATGAAGTCGATCAGGTCGGTGGGAGTGAGACCTCGGTAGGCGGACTCCTGGACGTTGTCGGAAGCGTAGTAGTACCGGTGCCCGCCCAGCGGCAGCTCGTAGAGCCCGTCGTCGGCCCGGTAGCTCCCCCCGGTGAGGAACTGGAGCATCAAGAACGGCAGGGTGGTGCCCCCCTTTCGCAGGTTGACCTCGATGGCGTAGGACGCCCACCCTCCTTCTGCTGGGACGGACACGAAGTCGACCCCGAACCGGCCCAGCACATCGTGGGAGGCCATCGCTCGAGCCACTGCCCGGGCCATGTCGGTGATCTCGGCCAGATACCAGGGTTCGGCCGGGAAGCGGCACCCGACGAACACCTGGTCGTTGGGCCCGCCCAACACCTGATCGTGGGACGACACCAGCTCGATCTCCCCCAGGGGATTGATACGGCATTGCACCGACGGGGATCTCCGCTCCGGAGCCTCCAGGAACTCCTCGGCGATGCCGCCCATGGTGGCCAGCTTGTCCCGGTAGCGTTCCCAGCTCTCGCCCGTCGCCTCGAAGTGAAGTATCGACGGCAGGGCCCGCCGCACCCATTGCCGGAGCCCCGAGCTCGTCTCCGGGGCCAGGGCGTAGTCGAAGAGGGCGTTGCCCTCCCCAGAGAAACCCTCGTTGAGCTTGACCACCGCCCGGCGGAGAGCGGGGTTGCGGCCACGCATGTCGACCAGGGCGGTGACCAGATCGTGCTCGTCCCGCAAGCCCTCGAACCCGTCGGGGATGGGAACGCCGACCTGGCGAAGGAGCCGGCGCCCGCCGGTCTTGGAACCGAGGTAGGCGAGCTCGGGGTCGGAGGCATACACCGGGATTCCCAGCCGAACCGCCAGCGTCCGCTCCAGCGGGGTGGAGGCGAAGCAGGTGAGGTGGGCGGCCGCCCGGTCGGGGATGGCCTGGGCGATCCGCTCCACCATGTCGGGCTGGTCGAGGATCTTGGCGGTGAGGGGCCGTACCGACGGGTCGCCGCAGTCGAACAGGTTGAGCCGGGCCCGGGCATGGGCGGAAGGGACGCCCGGCAACAGGTGCAGGTAGTAGTCGATGATGGCGGGGGAGACCTCGGTGCTGGTGACGTACACCAGCCTGGTCCGGGGGAGGCGGAGCAGCATGAGCAGGCAGAGCATCCGCTCCTCGTAGTGCATGACCCCCGGGATCTTCTTCAGTTCGTCCGGGTCGAGGCTCAGACTCGGAATCACCACCACCGTGCGCGGCGCCCGATCGTCGGAGAAGATCCGCCGGAACTGCTCCGGGAGGCGATCTTGGAGGCGGGCGAAGGCCGCCAGCTCCTCGGGGGAGCCGGGTGGCGGCCACCGGTGAGAAGTGTGCTCCATGGGGCGCTCCACTGTATCGAGCCAGCCTACGGGAGGGGTCGCCCCACTCTGACCACCGGGGTCCGACGGTTCGAGCCGTCGGCCGGCTCAGCGCTCCGCAACGATGCGGGCGATCCCGCCGTGCCAGGTGGTGATGTACAGCTCTCCTTGCCCGTCGACGCCGA
>JBFGJL010000305.1:0-2560 GCA_041577235.1 Acidimicrobiia bacterium
CCCGGTGGCCGTCGATGACGCCTTCGCCACCGACGAGGACGTGACGCTGGTGGAACCGGCTCCCGGGGTCCTCGGCAACGACTCCGATCCCGACGGCGATCCGCTCACCGCCGCCCTCGCCACGCAGGCGGCCAACGGAACGGCGACGGTCGACCCGGACGGATCGTTCACCTACCAGCCGGCGCCCGACTTCAACGGCACCGATTCGTTCACCTACACGGTGTCCGACGACCAAGGGGGATCCGCCACCGGGACGGTCACGGTGACGGTCGTCTCGGTCAACGACCCGCCGGTCGCCGACGCCGGTCCCGACCAGACGATCACCGCCGACGCCTCCGGGAGCGCCCAGGTCACGCTGGACGGCACCGGCTCGACCGACGTGGAGGGCCCGATCGAGTCCTACACGTGGACGGCCGGTGGCAGCACCCTCGCCACCGGGGCCACCCCCACCGTCAGCCTGGCCGAGGGCGTCCACACCATCACCCTCACGGTGACCGACGGCGACGCGTCGAGCAGCGACGACCAGGTGGTGATCACGGTGGAGGCGGCGCCCTCCACCCCGACGGTGCACGTCGGCGACCTGGACGGGACGTCGACGTCGCTGGGCAGGGGACGCTGGAACGCCACCGTCACGGTCCGGGTGGACGACGGCGCCCATGCCGGCCTGGCCGGCGCCACGGTCACGCTATCGGTGAGTGACGGCTCCACCAAGTCGTGCGCGACCGGGGCCGGGGGGACCTGCCAGGTGACCTCCAACACCACCCGCAACCGGGTGGGGAGCCTGACCTTCACCGTCGTGTCGGTGGTGGCGGCCGGCCACACCTACCAGGTCGAGGCCAACCACGACCCGGATGGGGACAGCACCGGCACGGTGCTCACCGTCGCCAAGCCCTGACCGGCTGCCGCCCGGGGAGCCGATCCATGGGGGCGGGAGACCGCCCGCCCCCACCGCGGTCAACCCTCGAGGGCGTGGGCGGTCAGCTGGGAGAGGTCCACCCACTCCAGCGCCTGGGCATGGGTGGCCTCCAGCACCACCGGAGGGGCCACTCCGGCCTCGAGTGCCTCCGCCCAACGGTCGGCGCAGAGGCACCAGCGATCTCCCGGCCGCAGCCCGGGGAAGCCGGGGCCTGGGGTGAGGAGATCGTTCCCACGGGAGCGGCTGAACGCCAGGAACTCGGCCGTCACCTCCGCACAGACGACGTGCACCCCATGGTCTTCCGGGCCGGCGTCACAGCCGCCCGTCCGGTAGAAGCCGGTCAGAGGATCGAGGCTGCAGGGCGCCAGCTCGCCGCCCAGCACGTTGTTGGCCAACGCTCACACCCCGGCGTAAAGCTCGGGCTCACGCTCGAAGGCCCGCTGACATCCGGGGGCGCAGAACCAGAAGCTACGGCCATCGTACTCGGCCTGGAAGCGGGCGGTGGCAGGGTCGACCACCATGCCGCAGACCGGATCGACCTCCGGCGGCGGCGCCTCGACCTCAACCACCGGGGTCCCCGACCTGGTCGCCCGCAGGGCCACCATCTCGGCCAGCACCGCCACCGCCACCTCCTCGACCGGGACGGAGCCGAGATCGAGCCCGGCCGGTGCTCGCACCCGGGCAAGACCCTCCTCCTCCACTCCCCGCTCGCGCAGGTATTGGACGACGTCGGCCGCCCGCTTGCCGGAGGCGATGAGACCGACGTAACCGGCCTGCGTGGCCAGTGCCGCCTGAAGGGCGTCTTCGTCGTAATGGCCCTGGGTGGCGACCAGGACGAAGGTCTGCCGGTCGATCCCCAGCTCCGACAGGTCGAGGCTGGTGGCCACCGTCAGGTCGGGGTGGTGGTGCTCGGGCCCACCCCCGTCGTCGATCACCACCGCCCGCCAGCCGACGGCCAGGGCCATCCGGGCGAGGCTGTCCACGATCGGGGACCGACCGATCGCCACCACCAACGGGGCAGGTAGGAACGGTTCCAATGACACCTCCATGGCTCCCTCACTACTGCAGGCCATCGGCACCGCCGTCACTCCCTCCCGGCGGTGCCCGTCCAGTTCGTCAGCCGGTCCCAGGAACAGCACTCGGGGCCGGCCGTCCCGCAAAGCCGCCAGCGACTCGTCCACCACCGTCGGCTCGGCGCAGGCACCGCCCAGCCATCCCCGCACCGAGCCGTCGGCGCCGACGATGGCCTTCGCTCCCGGCTGGCCCGAGGTGGGGCCCCTCCGCCACACCACCGTGGCGAGAACGAAGGGCTCGCCAAGGTCCGCTCGCCGGGCCGCCTCGGCCAGGATGGACGGGTCCATGCCTCACTCCGCCGTCCGTAGCGCCTGCCAGACCCGATCGGGCAGCACCGGCATGTCGAGGTTGCGGACCCCGAGGTGGGCGACGGCGTCGATCACCGCGTTCACGTAGGCGGCCGGGGAGCCCACCGTGGCCGACTCGCCCACTCCTTTGGCTCCGAGCGGATGGTGGGGGGAGGGGGTCACGGTCTCGTCCAGCTCGAACCGCGGCGTCTCCCACGCGGTCGGAATCAGATAGTCCATGAAGGTGGAGCCGATGCAGTTGCCTCCCTCGTCGAAGGTGATC
>JBFGJL010000306.1:0-2558 GCA_041577235.1 Acidimicrobiia bacterium
CCCCACCTGGCCCACCTGCTGGCAGGCGAGGTGGCCTACCGTCAGCTGGGGTTGGAGGAGGTGACGTTCCTCCCGGCCGGCTCGCCCTGGCAGAAAGCGGACCGGCGGGTGACCGCGCCCCACCATCGCGTCGAGATGATCCGCCGGGCGGTGAAGGGAGTCTCCTATTTCACGGTGGACCCCCGGGAGACGGCTCGGCCCGGCTGGACCTACACGATCGATACCCTCGCCGAGTTCGATCCCAGCGAGGAGCTGGTCCTGATCCTCGGGGCCGACGCGGCCCGCGGCCTGCCCAGCTGGCACCGGGTGGAGGCGGTGGTAGCCCGGGCGGAGGTGGCGGTGGCTCCCCGCCCGGGGATCGAGCCGAGCTCGGTCCGAGCCCCGCTCGACCGCGACCTGATCTGGCTCGACATGCCACTGCTGGAGGTGAGCGGCACCGCCATCCGGGCGCGGGCCAGGCAGGGCAAGGGGTTTCGCTTCCTGGTTCCGGACCCGGTGTGGGACTACGCCACGGAGCAGCGGCTCTATGAGTGATCCTCGGCATCGCAAACCGAAGCGCAAGAGGGGGGTCACGGTGCGGGGTGGTCAGGGCCGGCGCCGCAACACCGGTGCCCTCGACACCCGACCCACCGACGCCCGTCGGCTGCGTCGCTCCGCCCGGGAGGCGATCGCCCGCCAGAATCGGCGCAAGGTGGTGGCCGCCACCGTGGGCGCCGTGCTGATCGTCGGGGGGGCGGTGGTCGCCTCCTGGTGGGCGTTGCGTCCTGGCCCGCCGGCCGACCTGACGGTGGAGGCGCCCACCGATCAGGGCGTGTCCACCCTGCTCTACGTCACTGACGGGGATGAGGCGACCTCGCTGGCACTGGTGGCTGCCCATCCCCAGTTCGGCGACCGGGTGGTGCTGTTCCCACCGGCGCTCCTCACCGGCCTCCCCGGTTTTGGAGACCGCCAGATCTCGCAGGCGGACCGCTTCGGCGGTCCCGAGTTGGTGGAGTTGACGGTGATGAATCTGCTGGGGGTCCGGGTGGATGCCGTCGTAGAACTGCCGGCCGCCGGGCTGGGCGCCGCCATCGCACGTCCCATGACGGTCGATGTTCCCTCGCCGCTCCTCCGAACCGAAGGAGCCGACCAGGTGGTGGCGGTGGCGGCCGGACGGGGCGAACGCTCCCCCGATCAGCTGGTGGCTCTCCTGACCGAGCCGGGTGTGGACGACCAGCTCGCCTGGCTGACCCGGCAGGGGGCGGTGTGGACGGCGCTTCTGGGCCGGCTCGGCACCGACGAAGACCTGGTCGATCGGCTCACCTCCGAGACGTTTGGCGCCCCGGATGTGGCTCGACAGACGCTGGTGACCGCCGCCCAGGATCCGGAGGTGGTGGTCACCGCCGTTCCCGCGCAACGGATCGAACCCGCCGGCGGGGGCGAGGAGGACCGCTATTACCTCCCCGGGGACGCCGGCGCCGGCTTGGTCGCCGAGGCGTTCCCCTATCTGGCCTTACGGCCGGAGCCCCGGCCCCGGGTGGAGATCCTCAACGGCAACGGTCGGGTGGGCACCACCCAACCGGTGGCGGCCCTCCTCGTCCGGCAAGGCTATCGGGTGGTCAAGACCGACAACGCCGACGCTTCCGACTACGAGGTGACCCGGCTCATCGCCCAGGGGACCCCCAACCAGCAGAACGCCCTCGACATTCGGGAGCTGCTGGGGCTGGGAGACGTGTACCTCGAGCAGCGCCAACCGTCCACGGTGGTCGACATCACTATCATCGTGGGCGAGGACGTACCCGCACAGGAGGATTGAACCGTCGACGCCGCCCTGGCCGAGAGCCGATCGCTGAGCGAAGCCGCCGCTGCAGCCATCGACGCCAAGAAGGGCGAAGACGTGGTGATCCTCGACGTCTCCCGCCTCATCCAGATCACCGACTGGTTCGTGATCGCCTCGGGATCGTCGCAGCGGCACGTCCAGACCCTGTCGGAGGCGGTGGAGGAGCGGCTGGAGAGCGAGGGCAGACAGCCGCTGCGGGTGGAGGGCAAGGCGGGCGGTACCTGGGTGCTGCTCGACTACGGCGATCTGGTGGTGCACCTGTTCACGCCCGAGACCCGCGACTACTACTCGTTGGAGCGCCTCTGGGGCGACGCCCCCCGGCTGGCCTGGGAGCCGGTCGCGACCGAGGCCTGACCGGCTGGTACACTCCCCGGCGCATCCCGGGGCTGTAGCTCAGTTCGGCAGAGCACTTGCATGGCATGCAAGGGGTCAGGGGTTCAAATCCCCTCAGCTCCACGCAACGGAAAACCCCTGCTCAGGCGGGGTTTTCTCGCGTTTTGGGGGTCGATCGACACAACCCTGGGTTCGCCCAGAGTCCGCGGAGAGTCCGCGACAGATCGCGCCCGGGCCGCCTCGAGGGCGTCCGCTGCGCCCCGGTCGCGGCCTTCGAACAGGTGTAGCCCGGACAGAACGAGGGATGTGCAGATGGCGCTCTAAGAGGTTCCCTTGGAAAGGCGCCGCCAGCCACCGGCCCGATTGTTGGCGACTATTTCACGGAGCAAGTCGATCAGGGCCTCAC
>JBFGJL010000307.1:0-2537 GCA_041577235.1 Acidimicrobiia bacterium
GCGACCTCACCCACCTGGGCAATGGTGGGCACCACCGTCTTGACGAGATCGATGCTGGCCGGCTGCCTCTGGTTGCGGAACTCGCACGTGATGATGTCGTCCAGGCCCAGGGTGAGCGACACGCCATCGGCGATATCGGTGGTGGGCACATCGGCCCCGGCCTGATCGGTGCACGTGGCACCCACGAACGAATATCCGGTCTGGAGGTCCTCGGTGAGCGACACCGGGGTGTCGTTGAGCAGCGCCACGGTGAAGCTGACCGTGCCGGCGGCGTCGGTCTTGCCGTCGGCGGGGTTGGCCACCACGGCAGCGGCGCCGGCGTCGATGTTGAACTGCCAGCCGGCGGTGGGCACGAAGTTGCCGTCACCCTCGTCCACCAGCTTGGTGACCGTCACCGAGCCGCCGCACAGCTCCGAGGCGATCTGCTGGAGCTGGGCCCCGAAGGTGTCGAAGTTGGCCGTCAGGTAGTCGGAGCCTGCGGTGGTACCCGTGATCCGCTCGATGTTGGCGATGGTGATGTCGTTGCCGATGGCAACGCCGACGATGCGGCTCCCTTCGCCCTTGGCGGCGTTAGAGGCGACAACGCCCGCGTGGAGGTCGTCGGGTTGGGTGACGCCGATCCGGAAGTCGGCGAGCGGGTTGTCCAGCTCATCGTTGTGGGTGGTGGGGTTGCCGTCGGTGGCAAAGACGATGACGTCGGCGCCCTGGCCGGAGGCGGCCTGGAAGGCCGCCTGCCAGTTGGTGCTGCCGTCGAACTGGAGGGCTCCGGTGTAGTTGTGGTTGAAGTTGGTGCCGTCGATGGCCGCCTTCACCGTGTCGCGACCGGCTGCGGTGCGCACGTCGGTGAGGCCGATCTCGGTGGTGGCGACGGTGTGGAAGCTGTAGACGCCCACCGTGGAGGGAGTGCCGGTGAGGGCGTCCACGAACAGCTTGGCGGCGTCCTTCATCTTGCCCTCGTTGGCCGGGTCGCCGTTGAGGAACGGGGAGAGCGGATCGTTGACCGTGATGGAGTTGGAGGTGTCGAGCACCAGGGCGACGTCGATGCCACATTGGCCGGGCAGTGCCGGGTTGGCGTCGGTGGGGACCGTGGTCGGATCACCGCCATGATCTGCCAGGACCGGCGCCGTCATGGCGACGATGGCCATGCTCGTGACCGCCAGGGCGACGTAGCTACGCAAGCGTGCCCGCTTCATCTCTCTTCCTCCGTCTCCTGCTCCAGCGCACGCGGGGGCGGATGGCCACCACGAGTAACAAGTCCAACGCCGCTACGTAGCGGCAGGGGGACGCATCGTAACTGAACAGCCCTGGTCCTGTCGAATGACGCGGTGCGTCAACTCTGGTTGCGCAGAAACTGCTCTATGTCGGAAATCAACTGCTCCCCGGCGTCATCGCCGAGGAACACCTCGTCACCGGCCTCGGAGGACTCTTCCAGCCGGCGCACGTAGGTGGAGAGATCCGAGGACATCGCCATGGCCTCGTCGACCTTCTCTTCGAACTCGGCAGCCACCTGGCGCAGTTCGTCGAGGTCGAAGGCGATCGAGGTGACATCGCTCGCCTTCTCCAGCAGCGCCAGCATCGCCTTCGGATTCGAGTTGGCCGCCAGGTAGTGGGGGGTGGCGGCCCACAGGCTCAGGGCGGGGATCCCCTCCTCTCTGCTCGCCTCCAAGATGACGCTCAGAATCGCGGTGGGCCCCTCGTAGCGAGACGTGAGGAGACCGTGGCCGGACACCAGATCGGGGTCCGTGGCGACGCCGACGACGGGCACGGGGACCGTGTGCGCCACCTGCCCGACGAAGGCCCCCAGCGTCACGAGCTGCTCGACCCCGTTGTCCGCCAGCAGCTGCACGAGGGTGCGGGCATAGGTCTTCCAGCGCAGATTGGGCTCCTCGCCCATCACCACCACGAGGTCGTGGGGCTCACCGGGCCGCTCCAGTCCAAACGCCCTGGTGGCCGGCCACTCCAGGGACCGGGTGCCGCCCTCGTCCACCTCGATGACCGGCCTTCTCACCTGGAAGTCGTAGAACTCCTCGGGCTCGATCACGGCGAACGGCTCGGGCTCGGTCTGCCCGAGGAGATACGCCACCGCACCGGAGGCGGCGTCGCACGCGTCTCCCCAGCCCTCCAGGCCGATGAGGGCGCGGGGCCGCTGCAGCGGAGGTCTGGCGAACCGGCGGACGGCGTCCATGCGCCGAGGGTAGTCGGGGTGGTGCGCAGAGGGACCGGGCCACCGGTACCGTGCACCCGGTGAGCGACGAGCCGCTACAGGAGGGCGACGACCGGGAATTCCGACGCCAGTCGATTCCGGGTGAGCGCCTGCGCTTTGCCCTGAAGCTGTTGTTGGGTCCCCCCGGCCTGATCGGGGCCGCCGTGCTGGTGGTGTACGGCGCCCTGTGGGTGTCCTTCGCTCCGACGTGGGAGAAGTTGTGGGGGCTGGCCATGCTGCTCGGGGGCGTGGCTCTGGCCTCCTACTCGATGTGGTTCATCCTCGACCGACCGCGCCAGTGGTTCGCACCGGGACGCAACCTCGAGTCGGTGCC
>JBFGJL010000308.1:0-2533 GCA_041577235.1 Acidimicrobiia bacterium
CGATCGAAGACAGGTCGACGGTGGCATACATCTCCAACTGGTGGGGCTCACCGCAGGGGATCAGGTCGACGTCGTCCACCTCGACGGCATCCGCTCCCTCCTCCGGCCAGTCGAGGCAGTCGCCCACCCGCAGGTCTTCCACCTGCACCCGGCCGGCGCCGACCACCGCTCCGGACTGATCGCGGTCGGGAGCGCCCAGCCACCCCCGGATGGGTCCGGCCAGTCCCACTACCACCGCCACCGCCACTCCCACCACCCGGCCGGTGAGACGAAGCCTTCCCGAAGCCGCCCGGGACCTACGATCGGTGCGGCGGGCGGACTCCTGCGTCTGGAGGGGGCGCCGGGCTCCCACCTGGCCCAGCAGGGGGGTGGTACAGCCGGGGCAGTAGGCGGGGTTCCGGCCTCCCAGGTCGAGCCCGCAGCTCGGGCAGGTGTCCATCGCGTTCCTCTCGGGGGTCCCCTCGTCTTCGGCCCGGTTCCGGCCTCCCTTGAGACTCACCCTCCGATGAGGAGCGGGACCTCCACCTCGGCGGGGTCGATGCCCCCGTGGTATCCGACCAGCCGCCGGTCCATCATGCCTGGCAGCAGCACCCAGCCTGGATCGGCCAGCAAGGCTCCGGTAGGAGCTCGTGCTGCCAGCTCGGGATGGTCGCGGCCGGACCCCAGCAAGGGCCGCACCTGGTCGAATGGCAGCCACCGTCCCGGCAGACCCGCCGCCAACTCGACCACCGCCTGCTCCGGACCCCGCAAGTAGAGGGCACGGGGGTCGCCGTAGAAGTCGATGCCGGGGTGAGAGTCGATCTCGGTGCGAGACCGCCGGTCGTAGTCGAGGTGCCCGTGATCGGCGGTGCCCACCGCCACCGCCGTCGGGGGGAGCCGGCGGACGATGTGGTCCCACACGTCGGCCACCAGCTGGAGGGCGGCGGCGTAGGCGGGGGCCTCCTGGCCCACCACGTGGGCGGCGAGGTCGACGTGGGGTAGGTACGTGAAGATCAACCTCCCGGGGATGGCGGCCAGGTCGGCGGTGGCCTTCACCATCTCCTCCTCGGTCCACACCGGCTCGAACCGGCAGCCGCGGTAGAGCGCCCGCGACAGGGGGCTGTCGGAGAAGTTGCCGGGCTGGATGGTTATTGGTTCGCGGCCGGCGGCCGCCAGCCGCTCCCACAGGTTGGGAGCGGGCAGCAACCCGCTGGTATCGGCGCTCAGCGGGCTGCCTCCCGGCCTGATCCATTTGAGGACGTTGACCACGGTCTCCAGCGCCGGTAGCCACATGTGATGCCCGATGACCCCGTGGGTGGAGGGGGCCAGGCCGGTGGCGATGGTGGCGAGGCTGACGGTGGTGGTGGTGGGAAACGGGGCTTGCAGCACGCCGCGGCGCCCCGCCTGCAGCGGAGCTGCGGCCGGGTGGGCGAGCTGCGCATCGCCCAACCCGTCGAACAGGACCAGCACGTAGGTGTCGGCCGGAGGGATGGCCGCGGCCAGGTCCGGCGACAGGGGTGGGGCGAACGGGGTCCCGCCCAGGCGCCCCTCGAGCTCGGCCACCAGGTTGACCAGGCCGCCGCCCTGGTCGTCGGGGGGACGGATGTCGGGGAGCATGGAGGGAGGGTAACCCCGGCCGGACGGGGAGATTCCCGCTCGGGAGACGGTTACCGGGGGAGCGGAGGGGCAACTTTGGGGGCCGCGGGCCTACTCCTATACTCTCGCTCGATCGGGCCGACGTCCCGGGCTGTCGCGGCGGAGGGTGGAGCGAGCAGGTGAGCGCGTACTTTCAGGACTATCTGACCGTCGGCGCCTTCGCCGGGTTCGGAGTGGTCCTGGTGGCGCTCTTGTTGGGGGTGTCGGCCCTGGTGCGACCCTCCAATCCCACAGCCACCAAGGTTCTCACCTATGAGTGCGGGGTGGATCCGGTCGGGACGGGATGGAGCCAGACCTACGTCCGCTACTACATCTTCGGGCTGTTGTTCGTGATCTTCGACGTGGAGGCCGTCTTCATCTTCCCATGGGCCATCCTGTTGGAGCGGCTGGGAGTGTTCGGCCTGGTGGAGATGCTGCTGTTCATCTTCATTCTGTTCCTGGGTCTCATCTACGCCATCCGCAAAGGGGTCCTCCGATGGGAGTGATCGAGCGGTTCGGCGTGCCCAAGCCCGTGTCGTGGCTGCTCAACTGGGGTCGCAAGTACTCGCTCTGGTTCTTCCAGTTCGGGCTGGCCTGCTGCGCCATCGAGATGATGGCGGCCTCCGGGCCCCGCTACGACTTCATGCGCTTCGGCATCATCCCTCTCCCGGCCTCGCCCCGTCAGGCCGACCTGATGGTGGTGGCGGGTACGGTCACCGACAAGATGGCACCCGCCATCCGCCGCCTCTACGACCAGATGCCCGACCCCAAGTACGTCATCTCGATGGGCTCCTGTTCCAACTGCGGCGGTCCCTACTGGGACTCCTATTCGGTCACCAAGGGTGTCGACCAGATCATTCCGGTCGACGTCTACGTTCCCGGCTGCCCTCCCCGCCCCGAGGCGCTCATGGAGGGGATC
>JBFGJL010000309.1:0-2508 GCA_041577235.1 Acidimicrobiia bacterium
GAGTTGAGGGCGTTGATCATCATCTTGCGGTCGACCGGTCCGGTGATCTCCACCCGCCGGTCCTGGAGATCGGCCGGCACCTCCGCCACCTGCCAGTCATCCTCCCGGACGGCGACAGTGGTGGCCAGGAAGTCGGGAAGCTCGCCGCCGTCCAGCCGCTGCTGACGGGCGGCCCGTTCGGCCAGCAGCTCCCGGCGGGCGCCGTCGAAGCGGCGGTGGAGATCGGCCAGGAAGGCCAGCGCCGCCGGGGTCAGGATCTCGTCGCTGCGGGCGGTCTCTCCGCCGCTGATCGTCACCGCCATGCCCACCTCCGGGGCTCGTCTCGACAAGTACGTATTTTCTTCGCCGGAGTCTAGTTGGCGTGGTACATTTTCCAGCTAAGAAGTGGCGATCTTCACCCGTCGCCAAATGCCAGGAACGTTCGTTGGGGGAGCGAGGTGCGGAAGGTGGATCCGCTGGTCTTCGGTCATCGCCTGCGTCACTACCGGAAAGCCCGCGGGCTCACGCTCGAGCAGCTGGGGGCGCTGATCGGCCGACCGGCTCCCTATTTGTCGATGGTGGAGAACGGGAAGCGGGAGGCCCGCCTGTCGCTGATCGGTGAGGTCGCCCATGCCCTCGACGTCTCGGTGGCGGAGCTGCTGGAGGGAGAGGCGCCCACCCGCCGGGCCCGGCTGGAGATCGCCCTGGAGCGTGCACAAGAGGAGCCCCTCTACCAGGCGCTGGCCCTCCCCTACCTCAAGCCGGGGGCGCGAGTGCCCGACGACGTGCTCGACCACATCGTCACCCTCTACGACGCCCTCCGGCTGAGCAGCTCGGTTCGGGCCGAGAGTCAGGAGGAGGTACGGCTGGCCAACGCCCGGCTGCTGGCCGACGCCCGCCAGAGCGGCAACCACCGAGCAGCCACCGAAGCGGCCGCCGCCGAGGCCCTGAAGGCGGCCGGGTACACCGGCAGCGGCGCCGTCTCTCCCCGCCACCTGCTCGACCTGTGCGCCCATTTCGGGTTCACGGTGGAACAGGCCTCCGACCTGCCCCGGGCGGTCCGCTCGATCACCGACCTTCGCACCGGCCGCATCTTCATCCCGCCCCGGGACGCCCTCCGCACCCGGGCCGCCCGCTCGGTCGTCCTGCAGACCCTGGCCCGTTTCGCGCTCGACCACCCCCGGCCGTCCAACTTCGCCGAGTTTCTCGAGCAGCGGGTGGAGGCGAGCTACTTCGCCTCGGCGGTGCTCATCCCCGAGGAGTCGGCGGCCGCCTTCCTCGCCGAGGCACACCGGGCCCGCGACCTGGCGGTGGAGGACCTGAAGGAGCTGTTCTACGTGTCCTACGAGATGGCCGCCCACCGATTCACCAACCTGGCCACCGAGCACCTGGGGCTTCCCACCCATTTCATCCGAGCCGACCGCGAGGGGGTGATCTGGAAAGCCTACGAGAACGACGGCCTGCCCCTCCCCGGCGACGCCGAAGGAGGGGTGGAGGGGCAGATCCTGTGTCGTCACTTCGGGGCCCGGGCGGTGTTCGGGTCCCCCGAGGTCTTCGGCATCCACTACCAGTACACCGACACTCCCGCCGGCACCTTCTGGTGCAGCACCCACGTCCCCGCCGACCGCACCCCCCACCACGCCATCACCCTCGGTACCGACTTCGACCACGCCCGCCACTTCCGGGGGCGCGACACCGAGCGCCATGCCGTCTCCCGGTGCCCCGACGGTGACTGCTGCCGGCGGCCGCCGGCCGAACTGGCCGCCCGCTGGGGTGAGGCGGTGTGGGCCTCCACCCGAGCCCAGAGTCATGTCATCACCGCTCTCACCGCCTCGCCGGTGCCCGAGATAGACCTGACCGAGGTCTACGAGTTCATGGAGCACCACCCGCCCGAGTGACCGGGGCGGCGGCGTCACCCGGCCATGAACAGGGCGGGTTCCTCCAGGTTCTCGATCACCAGCGCCATGAACCGCCGGCCCAGCCCCCCGTCGATCACCCGGTGGTCGTAGGAGAGGCTGAGGGGGATCAGGGGCGCCACCTCCACCTTCCCCTCCCGGGCCACCGGCTGCTCGCGGGCCATGCCCACCGAGAGGATGGCGGTGGTCCCGAGGGGGATGATGGGCGTTCCGAAGCCTCCCCCCACGGCCCCGATGTTGGAGATGGTGAACGTGTAGCCGGTCAGCTCGGCCGGATCGAGGGTCCGGGCGCGGGCCGCCTCTGCCAGCCGCCCCACCTCGTCCGCCAGCTCGACCACTCCCAGCCGGTCGGCTTCTCTGGCCACCGCCACCACCAGACCGTCGGGGGTGTCGACCGCGAACCCCAGGTCGTAGCCGGCGTGCACCACCAGCTCCTCATCCTCCAGGGAGGCGTTGAACTCGGGATGCGCCTGCAGGGCGGGGATCACCGCCGTGCCCACCAGGGCCTCCAGCGGGATGGAGCGGCCGTGGCGCCGGGCCAGGGCGGAGCGGGCCGCAGCGAACGAACGCTCGTTCGATGGGATTCGGCAATAACGGTAATCACTTCCTTTGC
>JBFGJL010000310.1:0-2501 GCA_041577235.1 Acidimicrobiia bacterium
AGACGATCAGCAGGCTCAGCACCGGGACCACCAGCTCGCCGGGGGGCCGCGGGTCGCCATACGCGTAGGGCATGAACACCACCGCCGCCACCACGCTGGCGGTCATCACCCAGTGCAGGATCTCCCCGGCCACCGCCCCGGAGAACATGAGCACCCCGAAGTAGAGAGGGAAGACCAGCTCGTTCAACTCCGGCAGCGAGGCCAGCAGGCTGAGAGCGGCGATCACCACGGTTGCTCCCGACCACACCAGCACATCTCCCCGGATGGTGGTGAAGGCCTGTTCCCAGTCCACCTGCGACATCGCTCCCACGGTGATGGCCACCGTGATCAGCGATCCCGCCACAGGCACGGAGGTCAGCACCCCCTCCCGCAGCGCCAGGAAGAGCACGGCCGCGATCAGCAGCCACCCCAGCTTGACCGTTCGCCGCATGGCGCGCGCCCGAAAGCCCGACAGGGCCAGCCGGCTCTGGGAGGGGGTCGATGGGGGCATGTCGTCTCCTGGGGAGGTCAGGGTAACCTCCGCGCCATGTCGGTGAGGGTATCGTCGCCGTGGGCGGCCACGCGCTCGGGGTCGGCGAGGAGCCACCACGCGTGGCACTAAGAGCATACGCCCAGGGCCGCGTGTTCGGGGAACGGCTCGGCCCGGGGGAACCCACCGTGGTGGCGCTCCACGGTTGGGGGAGAGACCGCAGCGACTTCCGGGCCGCCCTGTCGGGCACCGCCACCCTGGCGGTCGACCTCCCCGGGTTCGGTGCCAGTCCTCCCCCCACGGAACCCATGGGGGCGGCCGGATACGCCGCCGCCCTGTCGGCGGTGTTGAAGGAGCTGCCGGGCCCGGTGGTGGTGGTGGGTCACTCCTTCGGCGGCCGGGTGGCGATCGCCCTGGCAGCCGGCCATCCCGACCTGGTGGCTGGGCTCGTCGTCGTCGCCACTCCGCTCGTGGCCGGGAATGGCCCTCGCCGGCCCACGTCCCGCTACCGGCTGTTCCGCACCCTGCACCGCATGGGCTTGCTAGGGGCGAGGCGAATGGAGGAGGTCCGCCGCCGGTACGGATCGGCCGACTACCGGGCGGCGACCGGGGTCATGCGGGAGGTCTTGGTGCGGGCGGTCAACGAGACCTATGAGCAGCAGCTCACCACCCTGAGGTGCCCCCTTCGGCTGCTGTGGGGGGCCGATGACGAGGAGGTTCCGGTGGAGGTGGCAGAGCGGGCCCTGGCCATCGTCACCGCGGCCGGAGGAGAGGCGCAGTTGCGGATCGTGCCAGGGGCCGGACACCATCTCTGCCTGAGCCATCCCGAGGTGGTGCGGGCCGAGGTCGAGGAGGCTCTGCGGTGACCCGGTGGCTCCTCCCGTTGGCGCTGCTGGGGGTGGTGCCGGCCGGGTTTCGGTGGCTGCGGGTGGCGCAGCGGGAGCACTACCTGCCCGGCTCCGCCTCCCGCTTTGCCGCCCGGTGGTGGACCTCGTCCCCGGCCAACGTCGGTCTGGCGGCGGCCGGCGTGGCGGCGGTGGGATTGTCGGCGGTCTGGCCGGCGGTCGGTTCGGTGGCGGCCCTGGTGGCGGGAGTGGGACCGCTGGGCCTCGGCGTTCGGGGGAGGTCGTCCCCTCTCGCCTGGACCCGGCGTCTGCAGCGGCTGGCGGGGGGCACGGTGGTGGTGGCGGTGGGAGCGGTGCTCCTGGCGGCCGCGGCCGGGGTCGGCGATCAGCTGGCCCTGGCGGCCGGCCTCGCCCTACCCCTGGCGGTGGACCTGGCCGCCTGGGCATCGGCCCCGCTGGAGACGGGGTTGGGAAGCGGTTGGGTTCGGCGGGCGGGGCAGCGACTCGCCCAGGTGGAGCCGGTGGTGGTCGCCATCACCGGATCGTTCGGCAAGACCACCACCAAGGAGTACCTGCGGCACCTGCTGTCGGGTCGGATGGCGACGGTCGCCAGTCCGGCCAGCTTCAACAACCGGATGGGCCTAGCCCGGACCATCAACGAGCATCTTGCTCCCGGCACCCAGGTTCTGGTGGCGGAGATGGGAACCTACGGCCCCGGCGAGATCGCCGACCTGTGCCGCTGGGTCGGTCCCCGAGTGGGGGTGATCACCGCCATCGGTCCGGTGCACCTGGAACGCTTCGGCAGCTTGGAGGCGATCACCGCCGCCAAAGCCGAGATCCTGGCCGGAGCCGAGTGGGCGGTGCTGAACGTGGACGATCCCCGACTGGCGGAACTGGCCGACCGGCGGGCTGGGTCGGTCATACGCTGCTCGACCGGCGGGTCGGAAGCCGACGTCGTGGTGACGCCTGACGGCTCCATCCGGATACGAGGCGACGAGGTGGGGGTGGTACCGGCAGGAATCGACTTCTTTCCGGGCAACCTGGCGTGTGCGATCGGAGCGGCCCTCGCCGTCGGCCTCCGCCCCGAGGACATCATGGCCAGCCTGCGGGACCTGCCCACCCCCCAGCATCGCCAGACCTCCTTCGTGGGTCCAGGCGGGTACACCGTCATCGACGACACCTACAAC
>JBFGJL010000311.1:0-2499 GCA_041577235.1 Acidimicrobiia bacterium
CACCTTCGTCGGTGTGCCCTTTGAGGACTCCCAGCTCGACTTCGCGGTGGTCTACCCCTCGGAGGAGAGCTGGAACGACGGGCAGGATCGGGACGCCACCTACCTGGTCTACCGACTCGACGAGGCGCCGGTCACCGGCACGCTGCGCGACAGCCGACTCTGAGCGAGGGTTGCCCGGGCCCCGCTCGGGGCCGACCCTAGATTGGAGCGATGGACCACCCGGAGCTGCCCGCCGTCGCCACCGTCCAGGCGGGACTGGACCTGGAGGAGGCTTGGCGGTCGTTCCTCCCCTTCGAGGCGCTCCACCACCTCCATGACATCTGCAATCCGATCGGTCCCGAGGACTTGGAGGCAGTGATCACCGCCCTCGCCCCCGTCGCCGGCGACCGGGTCCTGGACCTGGCCTGCGGGCACGGGGAGCTGCTGCTGCGTCTGGCCGAGCGGACCGACATCTCCGGGTTGGGAGTCGACTTGTCGCCCTGGGCGATCCGGCGAGCGGTCGAGCGTAGCCGGGGGCGCCCGCTGCGAGGGACGGTCGAGTGGCGGGTGGGGGATGCCCTGGCCGAGTCCGATCCGGACCGGTGGGACATCGTGGTCAGCCTGGGAGCAGCCTGGCTGTGGGGAGGCTTCGCCGAGACCGCCGCCGCCCTGTCCTCGCTCACCAAGCCGGGCGGGCGGCTGGCGATCGGTGATCTGCGGCTGCGCTCGGAGGCGGACCGGGCGGAGCTGGCCGAGGCGGGCTCTCCCACCGCCGCCGCCGACACCGGTCCCGAGCAGAAAGACGTCCTGCGAGGGTATGGTCTCTCTCCGCTGCGGGAGGTGATCGCGGCCGAGGGCGCCTACTGGTCGTACCTGCGCCTGGCCGCAGCCGCCGCCGAGGCCTACGCCGCCGTCCACCCCGAGCACGACTACCGAGCGGTGGCCGACCTCTGGCTGGAAGAATTCCGCCAAGAGCAACGTCATCTCCGCTGGACCGTGTGGGTGGTGAGAAAGGAGTCTGCCCGCTCATGAACGACTTCAGCCTGCTCTTGCTTCGGGTGGCAGCCGGGGGGATCTTCTTCGCTCATGGCTGGAATCACGCCCGCAATCTGGCGGGCACCGCCAACTGGTTCGCCTCCAAGGGCTTCCGTCTCGCCCTCTGGCAGGCGCGCATGTCGGTGCTGGTCGAGATCGGGGCCGGCCTCCTGCTGGTGGTGGGACTGCTGACTCCCGTCGCCGCCGCCGGGCTGGTGGGAACGATGGTCGTGGCCGGATGGGCCATTCACCGGTTCAACGGGTTCTTCGTGTTCCGGCCCGGCGAGGGATGGGAGTACGTGGGCCTGCTGGGGGTGGTCGGGCTGGTCATCGCCGTCTCCGGGCCGGGCGCCGTCTCCCTCGATGCCGTCCTGGGGCTGGACCTGGCGGGATGGCCGGGCGGTCTGATCGGGGCAGGAGGAGTGGTGGCCGGGGTCCTGCAGCTGGCCGCGTTCTGGCGGCGCCCGACCGGCTGAGTCAATCGGTGGCGACGAACACCCGCTCGGCGACGAACGAACCCACCCCGAAGCTGCTCGACTCGTCCACCCGGACGGTGAGGGTGCCGTCGGGGGTCTGCGCCACGACTTCAAGCAGGGCTCCGGGCCGGATGGCGGCGGTGTCGAGGAAGGCCATGATCTCCTGCACCTGCTCGAGCTCCTCGGAGATGCGCTCCACCGGCAGCGCCTCTCCCGCCTCCATGGTGGCGAGCGGCTTCATCCGCGGGGGCTTGTAGCCGGCCCCGGGGATGGGATTGCCGTGGGGGCAGGTGAGCGGGTTTCCCAACGCCGCCCACATCGCCTCCTCCACGTCCTCGGAGATGAAATGCTCCCAGACCGACGCCTCCTCGTGCACCTTCACCCATGGCAGGTGCAGGATCTCGGCCAGGAAGCGCTCGGCCAGTCGGTGGCGGCGCACCACCACCTCGGCCAGGTAGCGACCCTCCTCGGTGAGGGCGATCGAGTCGCCGATCACCACCAACCCGTCCGCCTCCATCCTCCGGATCATCTCCGACACCGACGAGCGGGACACCCCCAGCCAGTCGGCGATGCGGGCCTGGATGGGATCGATCCCCTCCTCCGACAGCTCCCAGATGGCTTCGGCGTATTCGCGGTAGGGGGTGCGGTAGGCGGCGGCGTCCATACCGGCAGGATGCTACTGGGGCGGAGCACCGGTCTCGGGGAGGTTGTCAGGCACACCTGACAGCTGCTGTTCGGGCATTTGCACTACGGCGGTAGTGCTCATATCGTCTCGCCCGAAAGGCACCTCATGCGCAGATGGCTCCCCCTCCTCGTCGCCGGCGCCTCCCTGCTGGCCGCATGCTCCGACGGAGCAGCCCTGACCGTGTACTCGGGTCGGAGCGAGGACCTGGTGGCGCCCCTGATCCAGCAGTTCGAGGCCGGGCGGGGCATCGAGGTCGAGGTGCGTTATGCCGAGAGCGCCGAGCTCGCCGCCACCCTCCTGCTGGAGGGGTCGCGGAGTCCGGCC
>JBFGJL010000312.1:0-2469 GCA_041577235.1 Acidimicrobiia bacterium
CGAGCTCATCGGTGGTCATCTGATTGCTCCTTTCGCGCCGCCCTCTCGGGGACGGCCACCGCGCCTACATGCAGACATATGCATAATGGCTACACGGGCCGGCCCTGTCAAGCCGGAGGGATCGACCCGGCTTGGACCTCACCGGGGCAGGTGTGGCATAGTGAGGTCATGTCGCACGAGAAGGAATTCATCGACCTGCACGCCCACGTGTGCAAGGGACTGGCCGATCCGAAGCGGCTCATGATCATCGACACGCTGCGCCACGGGGAGCTGTCCGTCACTGATATCTGCGAAGCGCTGGGCCTGCCCCAGGCCAACGTCTCCCAGCACCTGGCCGTCCTCCGCGACAAGGGATTGGTGGTGACCCGCCGCGACGCCCAGCGCATCTATTACTCGTTGTCGTCCCCCAAGATCACCCTGGCGATGGACCTCATGCGGGAAGTGATGGCCGAACAGCTCGAGGTTCCCGTCTCGGGGTGAGCCCAGCCCCTTGTGCGGTGGGGATCTCGTCCCTAGTATGCGTCTCTCTGCATGTAAGAAGCTTCCCATTCCCGAGGTCGAACCACCATGAGTGACCCGATCAGCACCGACGACCTGGCCCGGCAGATCGACGCGGCCGAGCGGGCGCCCTTCATCCTCGACGTCCGCGCCCGCGACCAGTTCGACCGCTGGAAGATCGAGGGCAAGGCCGAGATCCCCACCCTCAACGTGCCCTACTGGACCGCCCTCGAGGACGTCGAGTCGGTGGCCACCCGGCTCCCCCTGGACCGGGAGGTAGTGGTGGTGTGCGGCCACGGCGGCTCCTCGGCGATGGTGGTGGACATGGTGGACCGGCCCAACCTCCGCAACCTGGAAGGGGGCATGGACGCCTGGGCCAACACCCTCGTCGCCCGGACCCTATTGGATGACGGCACCCATTTCGTGATCCAGCTCGACCGGGTGGCCAAGGCCTGCCTGTCTTACCTGGTGGGGGCGCGGGGCGAGGAGATGGCGGTGATCGACCCGGCCGCCGACCTCGACCGCTACCTCTCTCTGTCAGAGCAGCTCGAGGCTCCCATCACCCACACCTTCGACACCCACCTGCATGCCGACCACGTGTCGCTGGGACGAGTACTGGCCAGCCGGGTGGAAGCCACCTATCACCTCTCACCGGGCGACGGGGAAGGCGCCTCCTTCTCGTTCGCCCCCCTCCGGGATGGCGAGATCTTCCGGTTCGGTCAGGTGGAGCTGGTGGTTCGCTCGGTGGCGACTCCCGGCCACACCCCCGGGTCCACGTCGCTGGAAGTGGGCGCCCGCTTCTTGTTGACCGGGGACGCGGTGTTCGTGTCAGGGATCGGACGTCCGGATCTGGGCGGCGAGACCGAGCCGTGGGCACGGGACCTGTTCAACACCATTCACCGTCGGCTCGCCCTGCTCGACCACGACCTCGAAGTCTGCCCGGCCCACTACACCAGTCGGATCGAGTCCGGAGATGACGGCACTCTCCGCCGTCGCCTGGGTGATCTGCTGGCCAACGACCCGGTGGTGTCGATGGACGACGAAGAGGAGTTCGTGCGCTACGTCGTCGGCCATTTGGGCGACCCGCCCCCGGTGTACGACACCATCCGCCGGGTCAACCTGGGTTGGACCACACCCTCCGCCGACGAGCTGAAGGAGCTGGAGGTGGGCCGCAACGAGTGCGCCCTCTCCGGTTAGGACGGCGGTGCCAGGCCGGTACGATCGATCCGCCATGGCAGAAGCCTCCCGGCCCAACGACGGCAGCCTCGCCCGTGACCACCTCGCCAACGAGCGCACCTTCCTGGCGTGGGTTCGCACTGCTCTCGGTCTCATCGGTCTGGGGGTACTGATCGCCAAGCTGGTCGAAACCGAGGGCATCCTGGCGGAGATAGCCGGTCTGGTGATGGTGGGGCTGGGCGGGGCATCCCTCGTCTACGCCTCCATCCGCTACGAACGGGTGCGGAAGCTGCTCGACGTGGGGCGATTCCAGACCGCCCGGCTGGGACCGGTGGTCGTGACCGGGATATCGCTGATCCTGGTGGCCGGGTCGGTGCTCTTCATCCTGCTCTGAGGCGGCGGGGGTACGCTACCGGGGTGTTTGGGGCCATTCTCGCCGGCGGCGCCTCCCGGCGCATGGGAACCGACAAGGCCATGGTCACCCTCGACGGCGTTCCTCTCGTCCGCTGGGTAGCGAGCGCCCTCAACCCGGTGGTCGACCGGCTGGCGGTGGTGGGCCGCACCGGTTCGGTCGACGGACTGGAAGCCGTGCCCGACGATCACCGCGGCCGCGGGCCCCTGGGCGGGATCGTCACCGCCCTCCGCCTGGCCCGGGGCGAACCGGTGCTGGCGGTAGCGGTCGACCAGCCCTTCGCCCGGACCGAGACGTTGCGCCGGCTGGTGGAGCTCGCCGAGCCCGATCGGGCGGTGGTGCCGATCGACCATCATGTCCGCCAGGTGACCTGTGCGATCTAC
>JBFGJL010000313.1:0-2468 GCA_041577235.1 Acidimicrobiia bacterium
CCCGCAGCACCTCACTCGACGTTGGCTCCACCCCCCACACCTCGTAGCCGCGGGCGGCCAGATAGAGGGCATGTTCACCACTCCCGCACGCCACGTCCAGGATCCGCTCACCGAGCAGGCCCTCCGCCTCGACCTGGAGAACGGCCGGTTGCGGCCGACCCACGTCCCAGGGGAGAGCCGACAGCTCTTGGTCTCGCACCGTCGACTCCCAACGCTCCCCGAAGAGGAAGTGCCCAGCATATCGGACCGGCCCACCTGCCGTTCCCCAGCCCTGAACCCGTCCCCCGGTGGCCCCGGGGACGATTCCGGGCCAACCCCGATGGTGGAGCCGAAGGTGGCGAGGGACGATCGAGTCATGAACACACGTACGACGATCTCGAACACCCGGGCCGGTGCCTGGGGCCGGGCCCGTGCCCTGGCCGATGCCACACCGGCCGATCGCAACCGTTACGTCGACTTCCTGCGGGCCGTGTCGATCCTGGCCGTCGTCGTCGGGCACTGGCTGGTGGCCGCCCCCTACGTCTCCGACGGGCAGCTGCGAGGGGGCCACCTGCTGGCGATCGCTCCCTGGACCCATTGGCTCACCTGGCTGTTCCAGGTGATGCCGGTCTTCTTCCTGGTGGGCGGCTACGCCAACGCCGCCTCGTGGAAGAAGGCGCGAGACGCTGGGCAGAGCCACGGCGAGTGGCTGAGCGGCCGGATCAGGCGCCTGGTGGCCCCGGTGTTGCCGCTGCTCGCCACCTGGCTGGTTCTGGCGACGGCATTGAGCGGCTTCGGGGTCGACCGCGCCCTGGTCGGCCTCGGTTCGCAGGCGGCGCTGGTTCCGCTCTGGTTCCTGGCGGTGTACGTGTTGGTGGCGGCGCTGACTCCGTGGACGCTCCGTCTGTGGGAGCGATACCGAACCGTCAGCCTGGCGCTGGGCATGGCCCTCGCCGCTGCCATCGACCTGGTGGGCCTCGGCGCCGGAGTGGAGGCGATCCGCTGGCTCAACTACCCGCTGGTGTGGGCGACGGTCCACCAGCTGGGCTACGCCTGGGAGGCCGGGACGCTCTCCCGGCCCGCCCGGGCGGCCGCCTGGGGGCTGGGTGGTCTGACCGGCTTGGTGCTACTGATCGACTGGCTGGGCTATCCGGTGGCGATGGTGGGGGTCCCCGGGGCCGAGGTGGCCAACACCCAGCCTCCCACCCTCGCCCTCCTGGCGCTGGGCGTCCTCCAGACCGGCATCCTCGTCAGCTGGGAGCGGCCGCTTCGCCGTTGGCTGGAACGACCGATGCCCTGGGCCGCCACCATCCTGGTCAACGGGATGATCATGTCGATCTACCTGTGGCATCTCACTGCAATGGTGATCGTGATCGGTCTGGCCACGCTGGCCGGCGACCTGGGGCTAGGGCTGGTACCGGCCACGGCAGGATGGTGGCTCTCGCGGCCACTCTGGATCGCTCTGCTGGCTCTGGCCACCGCCGCCCTGGTCGGGGTCTTCGCCCGGTTCGAGCGCCCCCGGCCCACCGCGAGGTCGAATCCCGTCTCGCTCTGGAAGCCGGCGGCGGCCACCACCGCCATCTGCGCCGGCCTGGGCATCCTCGCCTATGGCGGCATCGCCTCCGAGGCCTGGCCAGGGGTACGCCTCTGGGCGCTGGCGCTACCCTTCGCCGCCGGGGCTCTGGTCGGGCTGTTCGACCGGGGCCAGGCCGGAAACCGCCCCATGGGCGTGCTCAGCTGTGAACGAGGAAGTTGGCGATCTTCTCCTGGGCGGCCTTCATCACCTGACCGGTGAGGTCCGACAGGGCCCGGGCGATCGCCAGCTCCTCCCCGATGACCGGCATCGGTGGGTCGATGGGGTTGCGCCGGGACTTGCCCACCGACTCGAAGTGATCGCCCCGCAGATTGAGCACGGCATGGGCGAGGGTGTCGGTGTCGTCCTCGGCGATGTGCAAGTGGAGGGTGATGTCCTTCTCCACGCGTACCTCCTCACGGTCGCCAGAAACCCATTATCGGGGACCCTCGGCGCCGGCGAGAAGGGACTTTCGGTCCTTGGCCGCCCTCAGCCGGTCACCGTCAGCGAGGCAAGCATCCCCGCCTCGTAGTGGCCCGGGATGAGGCAGGCCACGACGTCGTACTTGCCGGCCTCGTCGAACGTCACCGCCACGGAGTCGGTCTCGCCCGCGGCTACCACCACCACGACCTCGTCGTGACCGTGCTCTCCGGCGCCTTCGTCCTCGTGACCGGCATGGCCCGACGCCACGTGCTCCTCTGCGGCGTGCTCGGTGGTGAGCCGGAACTCGTGTTCGATGGCCCCGGCGTTCTCCAGCACGAACTCGATGGTCTCCCCCACCGCCACCTCGATCGAGGCCGGCTCGAAGGCGAACTCGGTCATGGTGATCGTCACCTGTCGATCGATCGGGGTCCCGTCGGGAGCGGTGCCCGAGCCCATGTCCATGTGGTCGCCCTCGTCCATGTGGTCGCCCTCG
>JBFGJL010000314.1:0-2459 GCA_041577235.1 Acidimicrobiia bacterium
CAGGTAGCCGTCGGCCAGGTCGAGGGCGTACAGGAAGCCACTGCACTGCGCCCGCAGGTCGAACGAAGGGACCCGGCCCAGACCCAGCCGGTCCTGGATGAGGGGGGCCATCCCCGGAGCCAGGAAGTCGGGGGTCATGGTGGCGGTAACCAAGAGATCGACCGCCCCGGCATCGAGGCCGGCATCGGCCAGGGCGGCTGCGGCCGCGGCCGCCCCGAGGTGGGAGGCCCCCACCCCCGGTTCGGCCACCCGCCGTTCCCGCACCCCGGAGCGGGTGGCGATCCAGCGGTCGGAGGTGTCCATCACCGCCGCCAAGTCGTCGTTGCCGACCACCCGGTCCGGGACGGACATGCCGGTGCCGACGATCACGCTTCCCATCAGACCCTCCACGGCTGGACGGTACCGGCCAACCCCGGCCGGTTCGAGCCGGGCGCCCTTCGGCCGCAGGTCACCACCCTCGGGTTCCCGGTCCTCCTTTGAAGGGACCCACCAACTCGGGGGTGATCCAGCCACCGTAGAAATCGCCGGGCTGGGCGGTGACGGCCTCCCCGTCCACCCGGCAAGTCTCCATCGCTCCCGGATAGAAGGAGAAGCGCCCCGCCAGCTTCCGATACCCCTCGGTGGGGGCTAGATAGCTCCACACCGCCTCCCGGGCGGTGTGCTCCCCCACCACCACCGACCAGTATCCGGCCAGACCCTTGAACTCGCACACCGTCCGGCGGGGGGACGCCCGTAGGTACTCGACCGCCACGTCCTCGGCCGGGAAGTAGTAGGCGGGGGGGTGGCTGGTCTCCAGGACCCGTACGGCCCGTCGAGTGTCGGCGATGGTGATCCCACCGAACACCACCTCCAGACGCTGGTCGGTCGGTTCGACCCGGGGCGGGCGGGGATAGTCCCACACCGACTCGAGCCTCATGTCGGTACCCGATCGCCGACCAGCGCCAAGTCACCACGGTGGCTCGAGGTGCGGATGGGTCTCGCGGACGGCACCGGACCACCGTAGACGGACGGTCGGGATAGGTCTTGACGAAAGCGGAATTTAGTGCTAAAAACACTCTCTCCTGCTTTTAGGGCTAAAACATGACCACCACTGATATCCATGACGCCGTGCTGGCCGACGACATCGCCGCCGGCCGCGAGCAGGCCCTGGCCGAGGTCTACCGACGTCACGCCGGTTCGGTTCGGGCCCTCGCCCTCCGCCTGATCCATGACGCCGACCTGGCCGAGGACGTCGTTCAGGAGGTGTTTCTGCGACTGTGGCGGCACCCCCGGCGATTCGACCCCGAGCGGGGTTCGCTCCGGTCCTACCTCCTCGCCCACACCCACGGCCGCAGCGTCGATCTCATCCGCTCGGAGTCGGCGCGCCGTAGACGGGAGGAGCGGGAGGCGCGGCTGGCTCCGGTCGACCTTCCCGGGGTTGCCGAGCAGGTCTGGCAGTCCGCTCTGGCCGACGAGGTGCGCCAGGCGCTGGCCGGCCTGGCCGCCAACGAGCGGAAGGCGATCGAACTGGCCTACTACGGTGGGTTGACCTACCGGGAGGTGGCCCGGCTGCTGGCCGAGCCGGAGGGTACGGTGAAGAGCCGCATCCGCTCCGGCCTCAGGCGTCTCAGCCTGGCGCTGGCCGGGGTGCACGGAGCATGATCCGGCGGGAGAGAGGACCGAGATGCACTTCGCCGAGCTGGTGGCCGTGTACGCGCTCGATGCGTGCGAGTCGAGCGAGCGGCGCCGGGTCGAGCGACATCTGCGTCGCTGCCCGCCGTGTCGGCGCGAGCTCGACCGACACCGCTCGGCCCTGGCTGCTCTCACCCCCCATGACCGGCCCACCGCCGATGGCGGATGGCAGCAGCTCCGTCGCTCGCTGGAAGCCGCGCCGGCGGACTCGGTCGGGCGGAGATGACCGGCGCGGGCGCCCGTTCCCCATCGCTCGATGAACGAGTGGAACCGACCGGGACCCGATCCGAGGCGGTCCGGCGCCGGCTGACGACCGTCCCCACCGTCGTCCTTCTCCTCGTCGCCGTCACCGTCCTCTCGCCGCTGCTGCTGACGGGAGCGGCACTGGCTGACCTCATCACCCGCCGGCGCCGGTGGATGACCACCCGGCTGCTGGTGTTCGGGTGGGTGTATCTGGCGGCAGAGACGGCGGCGGTGGCGGGATTGGGAGCAGCCACCCTGTTGGCGGTCGGACCGTCCGGCCGAGATCGAATGGTGGCAGCCACCTGGCGGCTGCAGCGGCTCTGGGCCGGGACGCTCTTCCGGGCCATGCAGGCCATCTTCCGCTTGGAGATCGTCGTCGATGGTGATACGGCGGTGCGAGCCGGCCCGATGGTGGTGCTCATGCGCCATGCCAGCATGGCCGACACTCTGCTGCCGGCCGCTCTCATCACGATCCCTCACCACATTCGCCTCCGCTACGTCCTCAAGAGCGAGTTGCTGTCCGACCCGGCGCTGGACATCGCCGG
>JBFGJL010000315.1:0-2433 GCA_041577235.1 Acidimicrobiia bacterium
CATGCTGGCCGGCCTGCTCGGTGGACCGATGGGAGAGGGGGTTTCCCGCCGGTGCAGCATCGCAGCCGGCACGGTCGAAGCGTCGGCGACGGCGGTGTTTCCTGGGTGGTTGCCGGGAATACCGGCCTTTCGATTCGACCTCGCCGCAACCGCTGTGCGGGAGGGCGGCCCGTGAACGGGCGGGACGAAGGAGCGGCCCCGATCGAACTGGTGTTGGGGGTGGGTCTTCTGCTTCTCCCGATCGCGCTCGCCGTTCTCTCGCTGGCCCCCTGGGTGGAGCGCCGAACCGTTGCCGGGGTGGCCGCGGCGGAAGCCGCCCGGCTGGTAGCACTGGCCGATGACACCGCCGAGGGCGAACGGGCCGCCCTGACCTTGGTCCACGGCATCGCCGGCAACCATCAACTCGCCCCGGCCGACATCTCCGTCTCGTTCTGCCCACCGAGTGGGACCGAGGGAATGGCCAGCACGTGTGCTCCGGCGGGGCGGGGCCAGGCGGTGACGGTAGAGGTCACCGTCCTCGTACCTGCTCTCTCCATTCCCGGAGTCGGATCCTTCGGGCAGGTGCAGGCCACGGCCTTGCACACCGAGTTGGTCGACCTGTATCGGAGCCGTCCGTGAGGTCGGAGCGCGGTTCCGTGACGATTTGGATCCTCGGTCTGGCCGTCATGATCTTGTTCATGGGCGGGATCAGCGTCGATCTGTGGCGAGCGCTCTCGGACCGGCGGCAGCTGTCGGCGATGGCGGACGCCGCCGCCGTGGCCGGGGCGTCGGGGATCGACGTCGCCGCCTGGCGACAAGACGGGACCTTGAAGCTGGATCTAGACGATGCCGAGGAGCGGGCGCTGAGCGCTCTGGCCATGCAATCGGCGGTCAACCAGCTCTCGGCCGCAGAGATCGTGATCGCTCCGGACGGACAGTCCATCACGGTGGCGCTCGAGCGCCCGGTGGAGTTCACCCTCCTCTCAGTGTTCGCCTCCGACCAGGAACCCTTCCTTGTGAGGGTTGTGGCCAGCGCCCGCCCGGCCTCCGTCCCCTGACCCCCGACTGTCAGTCCCCGGCGACCCGCTGCAGCCGGGCCGTGACGTGCGGACCGAGCTCTTGGGCCTCGGTGCCCATGGCGATGGCGTAGGTGAGGGTGTCACCGTCCACCCGATAGCTGCGCTCCAGGCCGGTCACCCGCTCGATTCCGTCCGCCATGGGCGTCGCCTTCGCCTTCACCGCCACCGACGTGCCGTCCAGGGTGCCTTCGGAGAAATCGGAGCCGGCGGTGAGCGCCACGAAGATATTGATCTTGCCCTCGTCGATCATCCGCCAGAACCCCATCTCGGTGTGCAACAGGGTTCCGTCGTCGGACGACCAAGCTCGTTGCTCGTACACCAGCCAGGGCCCGCCGCGATGGGAGAATCGAATCTCCTCCTCGTAGGCGAAGGGCTCGACGGTGTGAAACCATCCGTCGCCGTCCCCTCGCCAGGTACCGAGGAGGAAGGCCAGCGGCTCGAGGTGGGGATGGAGCAGCGGTTCCTCCCGAACGCCCATCGGCGCCCTCCTTCTCGGTTCGAACGTTAGCCATCGCCGCCGCGCCGAAGCCGGACCGCCTTTGCCCGAACGGACCGGGCTGGGCCATAATGCCTGGTTCATTCCCCGAAGGAGCCGTCCCATGGAGATCACGTTGCAGGCCGATGCGGGCCGTGCCATCGGCAGTGCCGCCTCGCGCCGTCTGCGCCGCCAAGGGATGGTCCCGGCCATCGTCTACGGTCAAGGAGCCGACCCGTTGGCGGTGGCGGTCTCGCGCCGGGAGCTGGTCGCCGCCCTCAGCACCGAAGCCGGCGTCAATGCCCTCATCCGCCTGGAGGTCGACGGCGACACCCATCTCACCCTCGCCCGCCAGATCCAGCGCCACCCGGTGCGGGGCGAGATCAGCCACGCCGACTTCATCAAGGTCTCGCTGGAGGAGAAGGTCGAAGCCGAGGTCAACGTCACCTTCGTCGGAATCCCTCATGGGGTGGCGGAGGGCGATGGGATCGTCGAGGCGATCAACCCCGCCGTAGCCATCGAGGCGCTGGTCACCGACATCCCCAACCACATCGAGCTCGACATCTCGCAGCTGGAGATCGGCGACGTGTTGCGGGTCTCCGACCTCCCCGCCCTGCCCGGAGTCGAGTACCTGGACGACCCGGACGACCCGATCGTGACCGTCTCGCTCCCCACCCCCGAGGAGATCCCCGAGGTGGAAGAGGAGCTGGAAGAGGGCGAGGAGCTGGAAGAGGTCGAAGGCGAAGAGGGCGAAGCTGCCGCGACCGACGAACCGGCCGACGAAGGCGGCGAGTAGCTCGACTCGGATGCTGGTCGTCGTCGGGCTCCGCAATCCGGGGTCAAAGTACGAAGGCACCCGGCACAACGTCGGAGCGGAGGTGGTGGCCGTCCTCGGGAGCC
>JBFGJL010000316.1:0-2396 GCA_041577235.1 Acidimicrobiia bacterium
GAGGCTCTCGCCAGAATCCAACCGACCGTCGACCTGGCTCTCAACCAGCTGGCTCAGGCCGACGCCGCCCTCCAGGCGGAGGTCGACGCCCAGCAACAGCTCATCGCCGACATTCAGGTGGCCCCGGAGCGAGCCCCGCTGGCCCGCGACCTGGCCGATCGGGCCGACGCCGCCCTGGCGGCGGCCGACGAGGGGATCGACGCCGACGGCGACGGACTCGCCGACACCGTGGAGCAAACGCTCACCGACCTGATGGCCGAGGCGGCGAACGCGCTCGGCTCCCAGGCCCCGATCCCGGTGACGCTCGACCCGGCCAGCCCGCAGACCGCCCCGGGGGTGAACGATGCCCGGGCGGCTCGGGAGGCGGTGGCGGCGCTCGAGAGTCTGGCCGCGAGCTTGGAGGTGACCGCCGCCAACCAGGTCTCGCTCCTCGAGCAGGCCGAGACAGGGGCGGCCTACCTCCAGCAGGCGGGGGAGGAGCGCTTGTGGGAGATCGACCTCCAGGGGGTGGCCGATGCCACCTTCGGCGGCGATCTTGACCAGGCGTCGCGGGCGGTGGGCCTGTTCAACGGCTATTGCGCCCGCTGTCACACGTCGAACTACTCGGCGGGGGTGCCGTTCGTGCAGGAGGCAGGCTCCGGCGGCATCGGTCCGGCCCTGTGGAACGGGCGGGCGACGGTACAGTTCCTGACCGCCGCCGAGATGTCCGACTTCATCATCAACGGCTCCGAACTGAACCGGGCCTACGGCGTCAACGGGATGGGCAGCGGCCGCATGCCCGCCTTCGGGAAGATCCTGTCCCAGAACGACATCGATCTGATCGTGCAGTACCTGCGGGGCGAGACGCTGCGAGGGGTCCAGCCATGAGAGCGCTGTTCCGGGAGATCTTCTCCGCCAACCTGCTGTTCACCGGAATCGTCATCACGGCGGCGGCGATCGTGGTGTTCTACGGAGCGGTGTACCTCATCGTCTACACCGATGTCGGCAAGAAGCTGGGGTTCCTCATCACCGGCGCCGCCATCTTCGGCTGGAACACGCTCGGCAGCCTGTTCTTCGTGCTCTACGCCCCTCGCGGTCCCCGGCCGGAGGACATCGAGGGTCTGAACGCGTTCCAGATCCGCATCATCCCCCTCGCCTTCATGATCGCCTCGGCCATCCTGTTCGCCATGTTCCTCTACGCCCTGGCCCGCTACGAGGCCGAACAGGAACGTCTGGAGCCCTGACCCGACTCATTCGCCGAGCACCTGCTCCTCGTGCTGGAGGTAGAAGCTGAGGATCTGGAGCTCGATCGACAGGTCCACCTGTCGCACCACCACCTGGTCGGACACCCGGATCTGGGCGGGGGCGAAGTTGAGGATCGACCGGACCCCGGCCGCCTCCAAGCGCGTCGCCACTTCTTGGGCGACCGGACCGGGGGTGGCGATGATGGCGATGGCGGCCTTGCGTCGGGCCAGGTCGTCCTCCAACTGATCGATGTGACGGATGGTGACACCGTCCACCACCCCCCCGACCCTCGAACGATCGGCGTCGTACAGGCCGGCCACGTAGAACCCCCGTTCGGCGAAGCCCCGGTAGTTGGCCAGGGCCGACCCCAGGTTGCCGACCCCGACGATGATGACCCCCCAGTCCTTGGTCAGGCCCAGCTCTCGGCGGATCTGGGCCTGGAGGTGCTCGACGTCGTAGCCGACTCCACGGACGCCGTAGGAGCCCAGATAGGAGAGGTCCTTGCGGACCTTGGCCGCCCCCACGTTGGTCAGGGCACCCAACCGGTCGGAGGACACGGTCTGCTCGTCGGTCGCCAGCCGTTCCAGCGCCTGCAGGTAGACGGGGAGACGCGCCACGGTGGCCTTCGGGATCGGATGTTTCATGGCGAGCACCATAACCCGGGTGGAGAGATGGCCCGAATCGGAATTACCCCCCGTCGCTCGGTAGGCTGAGGCGGCGATGACCACCCCCGACGTCCTGGTGGTCGGCGGTGGCCCCGCCGGCTCAGCCGCCGCCTACTGGCTGGCGCAAGACGGCCACGACGTGCTCCTCGTCGAGAAGAAGGAGTACCCGCGCGAGAAGACCTGCGGTGACGGCCTGACACCCCGCGCCATCCTCCAGCTCCACGACATGGGCTTCGACTTCGAGGCCGGTGAGTTCCATCGGGTCACCGGTCTCCGCTCCTACGCCGGCGACGACCTCATGCTGGAGATGCACTGGCCGGATCACTCGATCTACCCGAGCTGGGGGGGTGTGATCCGGCGCTCGGACCTCGATGCCCAGGTCGCCACCCTGGTCGCCAAGCAGGGGGTCGCCGTTCGCCAGAAGGTGGAGGCATCTCCACTGGTGGAAGCTGACGGCACGGTGGCGGTCGAGTTGCGAGCGGACGGGGAACGGGAGCTGGTACGACC
>JBFGJL010000317.1:0-2248 GCA_041577235.1 Acidimicrobiia bacterium
TCGAAGCGTTCGCCCTCCGTCGGAGAGGAGATCGTCAAAGGAGGCGGGAGGACGTCGACGGCGACCGTGGTGGTGGGATCGTGATGCCGGGTAGGACTGGTGGCGGGCGGGACGGTGGTGACGACGGGGCCGTCGGGGATGATGATCGGCGGCGGCTGCGGGAGCGAGCTGGGAGTGGTGTCGACCACCTCGGCCCGGTCGGGGGCGAACCAGGTGCGCTGACCCACCAGGAAGCCCACCAGCGCCAGCACCACCAGGAAGGCCCCAGCGAAGGACACCAGGCTCGGTCGCACCGCTGGTGGCCTGGCGGGGGCGGGGCCGGCCCTCCCCGCCTCGAACAGGCGGAGCGGCGCGGAGTCGACCGTGGCCTGCATCCGCCGGGCGGCTTCCCTGCCTCGGCGATCGACGGTCATCACGCCGCACCTCCCCAGCTGGGGGCGAGGCGGTGCGCCAGCGCCTTGCGCCCCTTGTGGAGGTGGACGCGGGCCGTGGACGGCGAACAATCCAGGATGTCCGCCACCTCTTCCACCGGCCGGTCCTCGAGGTAGAAGAGAGCGATGGCCTGGGCCTGCCGCCGGGGAAGGGAGCGGACCGCTTCCCAGAACTCCCGGTCGTGTGGCTCGAGGGCCGGCAGCGGCTCCTGCCGGCGAGCGGCCATCCGGGCGAGGGCCCTGGCCTCGGACAGCCGACGCCGGTAGAACGAGACCGCCATGTTGCTCACCACTCTCCTCACCCAGGCGGCCGGGCTCTCATAGGTGCCGATCCGGTCCCACTGCTTGTGCGCGGCCAGAAAGGCCTCCTGGGCGAGGTCTTCGGCCGCCATCCGGCTGCCCGACAGGGCGTAGGCCAGAGCCACCACTGCCCGAAACTCGCGCATGTAGAAGGTGTCGAAGCGCTCGGGCAGGGCCCGAACCCCGAGCTGGTCGGCGGCATGCATCGATTCCGGCTCTCCACGTCCGCGGCGCCCTCCCGTTGGTGCCTCACCCGATATCTCGTATCGGCAGGCCGAAAGGTTTACTCAAACGCCTCGATCCGCAACGCTTCCAGCACCGCCGAGAACGAGAAGCCGGGCCGGGGCCCGCCGGCCACCACGTAGATGGTGTCGTCGATTCCCACCACCCCCAGCCCGTGGCGGGCGGTAGGAAGGGGTGGCAACGCCTCCCACGTTCCGGCGGCCGGATCGAAGGCCTCCGCCTCCGGGAAGGTGGCTACTCCCTCTCCACCGACCACCACCACCCGCCCCCCGGCGACCGCCGCCCCCAACCCGCTGCGTGGGGTGGGAAGCGGGGGAAGGACCTTCCACGATCCCGCCGCCGGGTCAAAGACCTCGGCCGTGTCCAGGTTGCCTCGCCCCTGCCGGCCGGCGATGGCGTAGATCCGACCCTCGGCGGCGGTCACCGCCAGGTGTTCCCGGGGAGAGGGACCGGGGAGGATCGACCAGCTCTCCGACTCCAGGTCGTAGGCGAACATCTCGTCGACCAACCCCGTCTCGTCCACCCCGCCGACCACAAACAGCCGTCCTCCGGCCACCGCGGCGCCCGCCGCCGCTCGGGGGGCGGGCATGGGCACCAGGTCCTCCCACCCGTCTGGGCCCAGTGCCACGACTCGCGGGGTCGGGTTGGCCAGCAAGGGACCGACGTAGCCGCCCACCACCAGCACCCGACCGTCGAGCACGGTCATGGCCGCATGGTTGAGGGTGACCGGCAGGTCGGGCGCTGCCGACCAGGTCTCGGACGCCACCTCGTACACCTCCACCGTGGCCACCGAGCCGGCCGACCCGGTCAGTCCTCCGGCGACGTAGATCCGACCGTCCAGCGCCGCCGCCCCCACCTCGGTGCGGGCCGTGGGGGCCGCCGGCAGACTCACCCACCCGGCGGAGGTGGCGGGGGTCTCCCCACAGGCCACCACCATCGTCAGCGCCAGCAGCCAGACCCTGCTCTTCATCCCGTTGAATGTACCGTGCGGGACCGAGCCACCGATACCCTGTGGCCATGCGACGCGTCCTGGTGGTCAACGGCCCCAACCTGAACCTGTTGGGCACCCGCCAGCCCGAGATCTACGGGCGGGTCACCCTGGCCGAACTGGAACAGAGCGCCCGCGCCTGGGGAGCGGAACTGGGAATGGAGGTCGAGTCCTTCCAGTCCAACCACGAGGGCGCCATCATCGACCGCCTCCATCAGGCCCGGGAGGAGGTGGAAGGGATCGTGATCAACCCGGGTGCTCTGACTCACACCTCCTACGCCCTCCA
>JBFGJL010000318.1:0-2203 GCA_041577235.1 Acidimicrobiia bacterium
CACCAACACGTTCGCCGGGGTGCGCGAGGTGGATCGGGGGGTGGTGGAAGCGGCTCGCGGGATGGGTCTCACCGGACGACAGATCGTGACGCAGGTGGAGGTACCGCTGGCGCTGCCGGTGATCGTGGCGGGGATCCGGCTGGCGGCGGTGGCGGTGGTAGCCACCGCCACCTTGGCGGCCCTGGTGGCCTGGGGCGGCCTCGGCCGCTACATCATCGACGGCTTCGCCCAGCAGGACAACGTCGAAGTGGTGGTGGGAGCGGTGCTGGTGGCCCTGCTGGCCATCGCCACCGAGCTGGCCTTCTCGGCGGTCGAGCGTTGGGGCGTCCCCCGGGGTGTCCGGCGGGCGACGGTGCGGACCGCCTCGGCCCCGTGAGGAATGCCACCGGGGCCGAATCGGTTCTCTAGGCGATCAGACACCATTAGGGTGCCCGGTTTTGAGCCTGCGGGCTCACCACCATCAGAAGGAGGAAGACCCATGCGGAACATCTTCCGCAATCGCGTCCTCGGGGCGGCCCTGCTGGGGCTGGTGCTCGTCATCAGCGCCTGCGGGTCGGGTGAGGGCGCGGACACCACCGCCGCCGCCGACACGACCGCGGCGCCGGACACCACCGCTGCTCCGGACACGACGGCCGCACCCGGGCCGGTGGAGGGAACTCCCATCAAGGTGACGTCCTTCAACTTCAACGAGAGCACGATCCTCGCCGAGATCTACGCCCAGGCTCTCGAAGCCAACGGCTATCCGGTCGAGCGGCGCCTCAACCTCGGCAGCCGTGAGATCGTCAAGCCGGCCCTCGAATCCGGCGAGGTCGATCTGGTGCCCGAGTACATCGGCACCTTGCTCGGCTTCTTGGGCGGCACCGCCACCGCCGATTCGGCTTCGACCTGGGCCGACGTGGTGGCGGCGTTCGCACCTACGGGCGTGGCGGTGCTCGACTATGCCCCCGCCCAGGACAAGAACGCCTACGTGGTAACGCAGGAGACCGCCGACGAGTTCGGGCTCAGCAAGGTGAGTGACCTGCAGCCGGTGGCGGGCGAGCTGGTCTTCGGCGGCCCTCCTGAGTGCCCCGAGCGGGAGTTCTGCCTCAAGGGGTTGGAGGAGGTGTACGGTCTGAGCTTTGCCGACTTCAAGCCGCTGGACGTGGCCGGACCCCTCACCATCGCCGCCCTCGAGGGCGGTGAGATCGACGTGGCGCTGCTCTTCTCCACCCAAGGGATCATCGCCGCCAAGGGCTTCGTGCTGCTGGACGACGACCAGGGTCTCAACCCGGCCGAGAACATCGCCCCGGCCGTCCGGCAGGGGGTGATCGACGAGTACGGCGCCGAGCTGGTTGATCTGCTCAACGCCGTGACCGTCCAGATCACCACCGAGGACCTGACGGAGCTCAACAAGCGGGCCGACCTCGACCAGGAGGACCCGGCCGATCTGGCCGCCGAATGGCTGGCCACCCACGGCACCTGAGACAACATCGTCTCAGCTTGGACGGTGGGCCCCGTTTGGGCGGGGCCCACCCTTCGTCGGCGGTCGGTTACCATCCCCGGCCGTCCCAACAGGAGCAACCGTGGGAGCCGATTCCGGCTACTACCGACATCCCACCATCCACGGCGACACGGTCGTGTTCGTTTCGGAGGACGACCTCTGGACGGTCCCGGCCGAGGGCGGTCTCGCCCACCGACTGACCGCCAACCCGGGGACGGTGTCCTTTCCTGTCCTCTCTCCCAACGGCGGCACCATCGCCTTCACCAGTCGGGACGAGGGTCATCCCGAGGTCTTCCTGATCGACGTCGACGGGGGCGAACCCCGACGGCTGAGCGTGTTGGGCGCCACCACCCAGGTGGTGGGCTGGAGCCGGGACGGTGCTGCCGTGATCGCCGCCAGCGACTGGCGACAGCCGTTCCCCATGTACCAGCATCTGGTGGCGCTGCCGGTGGACGGAGGCCCTGCCCGTTCGTTGGGAGTGGGCCCGGCCCGGGCGGTGTCGTTCCCCTCCCGCGGGGGCGGGATGGTGATCGGACGCAACACCCGCGATCCGGCCCGCTGGAAACGCTATCGGGGAGGGACCGCCGGGACGATCTGGATCGATCGGACCGGGAGTGGGGAGTTCGCCGAGCTGGTGAGGTTGCCCGGCAACCTCGCCCACCCGATGTGGATCGGCTCCAGGATCTACTTCCTGTCCGACCACGAGGGCACCGCCAACCTCTA
>JBFGJL010000319.1:0-2173 GCA_041577235.1 Acidimicrobiia bacterium
CGGTCACGAGTCGAGCGCCCGCTCTATCGCCTGCTGCAGCCGGTTCACCATGGTGGCGGCCTGCTGGTCGGTGATCCGACCGGCGTCGACCGCCCGGTCGATGCGATCACCCATGACGGCCAGCATCTCCTCGATGAATTCCTCGTCGGACAGCCCCGCTGCGGCGACGACGTCCGCCAGGGACTCGCCGTCCGCCAACCGGTCTCGAAGCTCGTCGGGGGCGATGTCCAGCACCCGTCCGGCCTGATTCAGACCGAAGCCGACCACCGCTCCCCGCACCACGTCTCGGGCGGCCCGGGCGAACGGGTGGACCCGATCGACCAACTCGGGAATCCGTCGCTGCAGACGGTCCTTGGCCTGGGCCCCCTGTTCGGCGTCCAGGCGGCCATCCGCCACCGCCTGGTCGATCTGGCTCTCCACCGCCGCGGTGAGCTCGGCGATGAGCTCGTCGCGGCTGGAACCGTGGTCGGCTGCGATCTCGGCCAGGGTCCGCCCCTCGCCCAGCTCCTCGGCCAGCTGCTGCGGCTCGATGCCGATGACCTCGGCCGCCAGCCCGGCCAGGTCACGGAGGTTGGACAGGGCTCTCCCCACCCCCGCCCGGACCGCCACCGGCCGGAGCACCTCGGCCACCGCCTCCGCCTGTTCTTGGGTGATGGTCCCGTCGGCCACCAACGGAGCCAGACGTTCGAGGATGGGGTCGACGGCCGGCCGGTCGGTAGCGGGTGGAGGCCCGTCGTCGGTCTGGGCGAGGGCGAGGCCGCCCATCGCCACGGCCGTGACGGCCAGGATGACGAGCCCGGTTTTGATGGCGCTGCGCATGGTTGAAAGGCTCCTCGTTCGGTTCTTCCCCAATGGTCACCGGTGGGTGTTCGAGGCCTGTTAAGCGGGGGTCAAGTGTCGGCGGCTACCGTGGCCGGGTCGGTGTTGGCGCCGCACACCAGCACCACCACCCGCTCCGCCGGGGCGGGCCGGTACGATCCGCTCAGCCAGGCCGCCAGGGCGGTGGCACCGCCGGGTTCCGCCACCAGCCGCAACTCGTCCCACAGCACCCGTTGCGCCCGGCGGATGGCCCCGTCGGGCACCAGCACCGCCGCGTCAACGTAACGGCTTGCCACCTGAAAGGCGATGGTTCCCAGCTGCTTGGCCCCCAGCGAGTCGGCCGCCACTCCCGCCACTTCGACCGGGACCGGCCGGCCGGCCTGCAGGGCCCTGCTCAACGTGGGCGCCAGCTCCGGTTCGACCGCCACCACCCGTCGCCGCTCGCCCAACCAGGCGGCGACCCCGGCGATGAGACCGCCCCCTCCCACCGCCACCAACACGGTGTCGAGATCGGGCACCTGTCCCTCCAGCTCGCGTCCCAGCGTCCCCTGACCCGCCACGACCTCGGGCTGGTCGTACGCATGCACCACCATCGCCCCGGTTTCCTCCGCCCGCTCCATCGAGGCTGCGAGAGCATCGTCGTACAGGTCTCCGGCGACGGTGACCGCCGCCCCCTGCGCCCGGATCCGTTCGACTTTGATGGCCGGGGTGACGGCCGGAACGAAGATCTCGGCCGGATGTCCCAAACGGGCGGCGGCGTAGGCCACCGCTAGGCCGTGGTTGCCGCCCGAAGCGGCGATCACTCCGGTCGCCGGCACCTGCCCGGTCAGCAGCCGGTGAAAGGCTCCTCGCGGCTTGAACGAGCCGGTGTGCTGCAACAACTCCAGCTTCAGCACCAGCGGGCGTCCGTCCAGCTCCACCTCGATGGTGGGAGTGACCCGGACCCTTCCGTCGATGCGCGCCGCCGCCGCCTCGATCTCGGCCCGCCCGATCATCAGACGCCGGCCGGCTCGGAGCGGAACTGGGTTTCGTAGAGGCTGGCGTAGAGCCCGCCCTTGGCCAGCAGCTCGGCATGGGTGCCCTGCTCGACCAGCCGGCCACCCTCCAGCACCAGGATCCGGTCGGCGGCGAGGATGGTCGACAGGCGGTGGGCAATCACCAGAGAAGTGCGACCGACCATCACCCGCTCCAGCGCCTCTTGGATGGCGGCCTCGCTGTGGGAATCGAGGTGGGAGGTGGCCTCGTCCAGGATCAGGATGCGCGGATCCTTGAGGATGACCCGAGCGATGGCGATGCGCTGCTTCTCGCCTCCTGACAGGCGGTAGCCGCGCTCCCCCACCACCGTCTGATAGCC
>JBFGJL010000320.1:0-2168 GCA_041577235.1 Acidimicrobiia bacterium
AACCTGGGGAATGGTGGGCACATAGGCCGTCAGGACACCGCCCCCCTGCAGGCCGCTCACGGCCCGAGTGACCGTGTGCCACGGCTCGGGGACATCCAGCACGATCCGGTCCGGCTCCACCTCGTCGACCATCTCCTCGACCTCGCCGACTCTCAGGTCCAGATTGGCCGGGATCCCCCCACACCATCGTTCCAGCGTCC
Source organism: Acidimicrobiia bacterium (assembly GCA_041577235.1). Taxonomy (GTDB): domain Bacteria; phylum Actinomycetota; class Acidimicrobiia; order Spongiisociales; family DATADW01; genus JBFGJL01. The sequence continues at coordinate 201 of JBFGJL010000320.1, forward strand.
GGCGGGCGTGATCGGCGTGGTCGGATCGGCGCTCGACGCTCACCACCCGGCCTTCCCGACCGACGGCTCGCACCAGGGCGGCAGTGAGTGCCCCGGAGCCGGTCCCCGCCTCCAGCACGGAAGCTCCCGGGGCGATGTCTCCGTACAGGAGGATGGGACCGATGTCCTTCGGGTAGACGACCTGCGCCCCCCGCCGCATCTTGAGGATGTAATCGGGCAGGCGGGGGCGCAGGGCGATCAGTTCGCTCCCGCCGCTGGCGGTCACCGTCACCCCTTCTTCCGCCCCGATCAGATCTGCATGGGCCAGCACCCCTCGGTGGTACTGAAAACTCCGATCGGACCGGAGGGTCACCAAGTAGCGCCTTCCCTTGCCGTCGATCAGCAGGACCTGTTCCCCTTCCCGGAACGGCTCACCCACCGCCGGCCCTCGATCGGATGTTCACCCGCTGTCGGCTGACCTCCTGGAGACGGCAGAAGGCGCAGACGTCACCGGTGGTGGGTCGCCCGCAGCGGTCGCAGGTCCCCAGCTCGGGAGGCTGGCCCTGATCGAAGTGGGCGGCCGCCCGCTCCAGGAAGCCGAACAGGAACTGGGCCTTGATACCAGGTGATTCCTCCTCGAGGGCGTTCAACCACCTCTTCGTCCGGTTGACGGTGTTGCCGGCGGCCATCGGGCACTCCTCGACCTCGTAGTCGATGCCTCGTAGGAACGCGTAGGCGGCGGTCTCCCGTTCGGCCACGCGGATGAGGGGCTTGACCTTGCGCAGCAAGCCGTCCTCGGTCGCCGCCAGCACGGGTCGCTGCCGGCCCAGGTATTCGGTCTGCCAGGTCATCACGTTGCCGAACAGGGTCGCCGCTTCGTCATCGAGGTTGTGTCCCATCACCAGCACGTCATAGCCGCGCCGGGCGGCGACGTCGTTGAGGACGTACCGTTTCGACAGACCGCACGCCGAGCAGGGCGCCCGCCGGGTGGCAGAGGCGGCGGCGGGGATGGTGAATCCGTACTCCTCGGCGAGATCCACCTCGTGGAGCACGAGGCCGCGGTCGTCAGCGAACCGTCGGGAGAACACCCGGCTGTCGGAGCTGTACTCCCCGATCCCGAGATGCAGATACACCCCGTCCACCCCATAGCCCAGCTCGCCCAGCACGTCCCAGAGCGCCAGGCTGTCCTTTCCCCCCGACACGCCCAGCACCAGCCGTTCGCCCGGTTCGAACATGCGATGGTCGTGGATGGCCCGTTCCACCTGCCGCCGGATGTGCTCGATGAAGTGGTGGCGACAGAAGTTGGCGTTGTGCCTGCGCACCTGCATCACTGCCTTGTGGCGGCAGACCCGACACTTCATCTCGGTCAGCCCCCCGATATGACCGGTCGCAGCTCGATGGTGTCGTCGTCGGCGACCTGGTCATCGGCGGTGAGCAACTCGTCGCCTCGGATGACCAGATAGGACTCGGGCACCAGGTCGAGCACCTCGAAGATCTTGGCGACCCGCATCGGCCCTACGACCTCCACCTGGCGGCGCGGCTGGCGCAGGACCACGTTCACCGCAGGAAGCTGATGGCGGCGATCCCGAGGCTCAAGACCATGCCGATGACCACCACCCAGATGACGGCTTGGACGAACTTCTGATTCCGCATATGCCCCACTGTAGAGCGGCCTAACCTGCAGAGGTCATGAACCTGATCCAAAACGGGTTGGTGAGGGCCTTTCGGGGGCTGCGCACCGGGGATCCTCGAATGTTCCTGATGGGCGCCGGTCTGCTGATGTTCGGATGGCTTCGCCGCTCCCGACCCTCTCGCCGGCGGGTCTACCGGCGGCGACTCCGGGAGGGCGAGTCGGTGGTGGTGCGTTACACCAGCCGTGACGCCGAGCGACTGGTCGTAGAGCGGCCCTAGACCTTGTAGACCTCGACGATGGCGGACCCCTTCCGCCCCTTGCGGCGCCCGAACACGAACGCCAGCACCACCGCCGCC
>JBFGJL010000321.1:0-2142 GCA_041577235.1 Acidimicrobiia bacterium
CTGGCGCTGGGAGCGGCGCTGCTGATGGCCTGAGTCAGGGCTGGGGTCCACCCTGGCGGAGGCGGCGCAGTTCCTCTTTCTCGGCCAGGATCTTGCGCTTGCGACGCCGCCAGATGAGCCCGATCAACTCGTCGATGATCACCGTCACCACCGCCGTGGCCAGGATCACCGCCACCAGGGGGGCTTCCACCGTCCAGGCGAGGTAGTTGACGTCGACCGTCTGCACGTTCTGCCATGCGAGGATGATGACCGCTACCGTGAGGACGATCCCCCCGGCCAGGCCCCACCGAAACCCGGTGCCCGCATAGACCCGCTCGGTCTCCTTGACCACCACCGGCTCGGGCTCCGCCTCGGCTTCGGCGGCGACCCCCGCCTCGGCTTCGGCGGTGGACTCCATCTCGGCCGTCTCGGCCGGCGACCCCGGCGACGGCTCGACGACGGGCCCGACGGCCGTCTCGGCGGTGGGCTCGACCGGCTCCTCGGGGCTCGGCGGCTCGGGCACTTCCCGTCCCGGCATGTCGTGATTCATGGCGACAGTGTACGGCGCCCGCGGACGGCGCCAACCGCTTTCCCGCCGACGGCCGACATCGAACCGGCCCGCGACGACGGCTGCGCCGCTTCCCTACCAGGTCGGCGGGCGGTCCCGGCGGGGTAGCTCCCACCGCGTCCTAGCCTGGCGTCGGTGCGGTCCGTACGGCGGTCTCTGCTTCTGGTGCTGGTTTCCATCGCCTGCTCCGAAGGGGTCGGCGAACCTGCCACGACCGTGCCGCCGGCGACCACCGCCGCCGCTCCGACCTCCTCGTCGACGCTGACTCCCTCCTCCCCTCCGACCAGCGCGCCGGCTACGACCAGCACCACCGCCCTGCCTCGGCTGCAGGGCCTGGCCTATGAGACCGTCGACGTGGGCTTGCCGTCTCCGGTGCTGGTGACGGCCCCACCGGGAGACGAGCGGCTGTTCGTGGTGACCAAGGACGGCCGGATCTGGGTGTACCACGACGACCTCCGTCGGGAGGAGCCGTTCCTCGATCTCAGATCGTTGGTGCGGAACCGGGGCGAGCAAGGGTTGCTGGGGTTGGCCTTCGCTCCCGACTACGCCGACTCGGGCCGCTTCTACGTCCACTACAACGACGGCCGGGGGGCCACGGTCCTCGCCCGCTACCAGGTATCAGCCGATCCCGACCGGGCCGACCCCGACAGCGCCCAGGTGCTGCTCACCATCGACCAGCCGGCCGGCAACCACAACGGGGGGATGGTCGCCTTCGGGCCCGACGGGTACCTCTATCTGGGGCTGGGGGACGGTGGGGGCGCCAACGACGTCTTCGGTCAGGGACAGCGGCCCGACACCCTGCTCGCCGCTCTCTTGCGGTTGGACGTGTCCGGTGCCGACGGCTACACCATTCCTCCCGACAACCCATTCCGCGACGGAGGCGGGGCCGCCGAGGTGTGGGCCATCGGTCTGCGCAACCCCTGGCGGTTCTGGTTCGACGAGGGGCTTATCTACATCGGCGATGTCGGCCAGGGTGCCTTCGAGGAGATCAACGTCGTGCAAGCCGGTACCGGGGGTCTCAACTACGGCTGGCCGCTCACCGAGGGCCTGCATTGTTTCCGCCCCAGCTCCGGATGTGATACCGCCGGCACCACCCCGCCGGTGGTAGAGGTGGCCCACGGGGACGGCGGCACCTGTTCGATCACGGGCGGGGTGGTGTACCGGGGCGAGGCGATCCCGGAGGTGGCGGGCCACTACTTCTTCAGCGACTACTGCGGCGGCTATCTCCGCAGCTTCCGGGCAGACGACGGAGGAGTGGAGGAGCAGGCCGACTGGACCGAGCAGGTCGGTTCGGCCGGCCGGGTCACCTCGTTCGGGGTCGATGCCGCCGGTGAGGTCTATCTGACCTCGGCCGATGGGACGGTTCGCCGTTTGATCCCGATCCGCTGATCGGCGGTCGCCAGGTCGCCGACGCTTAGCCTGGCGCCATGCCTCTGCTGATGGCCGCCATGTCGGCTCTGCTGTTCGGAGTGGCCGATTTCTACGGAGGCCTGATCAGCCGCCGGCTCTGGGTGCTGGCGGTGGTGGTGTGGTCGCAGGCGGCCGGCCTGGTCCTGGTGGTGGCGGCGGCGGGGATCCTGGGGAGAGGATCGGTC
>JBFGJL010000322.1:0-2139 GCA_041577235.1 Acidimicrobiia bacterium
GAGCCGCCACGACCTCCGGCTCAAGCGGGGCCCGCTGCGGGTACGAGCCCAGGTGGGACGGGGGCGGATCGGCTCGGTTCCGGTGGTGCTGGCCGCCCCCAACACGTTCATGAACACCTCGGGGGCGGCTGTGGCCGGCCTGCTTCGCTACTTCAAGGCCGGGCCCGACGAGCTGTTGGTGATCCACGACGACATCGATCTGCCCTTTGCCCGCCTGCGGCTCCAAGAGGGGGGAGGGACCGGCGGCCACAACGGCCTCAAGTCGCTGGTGGGGTCGCTGGGCACCAACCAGTTCACCCGCCTCAAGCTCGGGGTGGGCCGCCCACCCGGCCGGATCGATCCGGCCGACTTCGTGCTGTCCCGGTTCACCACCGTCGAGCGGGCGGAGGTCGACCTGCTGGTCGAGGACGCCGCCGATGTGGTCGAAGCCTTCCTCGCCGATCGGGAGGCGGCGGTGCGCCTGGCCGGGAACCGGAAGCCGACCTAGGAGGTGACGATGTACGTCGGAGCGCTCGATCAGGGCACCACCAGTACCCGCTTCATGATCTTCGACCAGGCGGGCGAGGTGGTGGCGAGCGACCAGCGGGAGCACCGTCAGATCTACCCGCAGCCGGGATGGGTGGAACACGACCCGGTCGAGATCTGGGAGCGGACCGGCGAGGTCATCAGCGCCGCCCTCGGCGGCGCCGGGCTGACGGCGGGCGACCTGGCGGCGGTGGGCATCACCAACCAGCGAGAGACGGCGGTGGTGTGGGATCGGCGCACCGGCGTGCCGATCGCCAATGCCATCGTCTGGCAGGACACCCGGACCGCCGAGCTGTGCCGCATGCTGGGGGGTGCGGTGGGCGCAGACCGGTTCCGCCGCCGGACCGGGTTGCCTCTGGCCACCTACTTCTCGGGCCCCAAGGTCAGGTGGTTGCTGGACGAGGTGGAAGGGGCCCGGACGGCGGCGGAAGCCGGGCACCTCGCCTTCGGCACCATCGACAGCTGGCTCGTCTGGAACCTCACCGGCGGCGCCGACGGAGGCCGGCATCTCACCGACGTCACCAACGCCTCCCGCACTCTGCTGATGGACCTCCACACCCTCGACTGGGACCCGGAGCTGGCCGCCGCTCAGGAGATCCCACCGGCCATGCTGCCCGAGATCCGCTCGTCCGCCGAGGTCCTGGGGAGCGCCACCGGCCCGCTGGCCGGCACCAGGCTGGCCGGCATCCTCGGTGACCAGCAGGCTGCCCTGTTCGGACCGGCCTGTTTCGATCCGGGAGACGCCAAGAACACCTACGGAACCGGTTGTTTCATGCTCCTCAACACCGGCACCGAGCCGGTGCCATCGTCGAGTGGGCTGCTGACCACGGTCGGCTACCGGGTGGGCGAGCGGCCGGCGGTATACGCCCTGGAAGGGTCGATCGCCATCGCCGGTGCCCTGGTGCAATGGCTGCGAGACAATCTCGGCATCATCGAGCGGGCCGACCAGATCGAGGCGCTGGCCGGCGAGGTCGAGGACAACGGCGACGTCTACTTCGTGCCCGCCTTCTCCGGGCTCTTCGCCCCCCACTGGCGGGACGACGCCCGCGGGATCATCGCCGGTCTCACCAGGTTCGCCACCAAGGCCCACCTGGCTCGAGCCGCCCTCGAAGCCACCGCCTTCCAGACCCGGGAGGTCCTGGAGGCGATGCGAGCCGACTCCGGTGTCGAGCTGACCGCTCTCAAGGTGGACGGAGGGATGGTGGCCAACGACCTGCTCATGCAGTTCCAGGCCGATCTCCTCGACGTCCCGGTGGTGCGGCCCCAGGTGGCCGAGACGACCGCCCTGGGCGCCGCCTACGCCGCCGGCCTGGCGGTCGGCTACTGGGAGTCACTCGACAGGCTGCGGGCCAACTGGGGGATGGAACGGCGCTTCGAGCCTGAGATGGCCGCCGCCGACCGGGACCGGCTGTACCGCCGGTGGAGGCAGGCGGTGGAACGCAGCTTCGGCTGGGTGTGAGGGTCGCTTGAGTGAAGCCGCCCCATCGGGGAGGATGGGTCGGTGAGACGAGCCGCCTACGCCGCCGTCGTCCTCGCCCTCGTCGCCGGATTCCTGGCCTGGCGGGCGCTGAGCCAGGGGGGGAGTCCGACCACCACCTCCGGCCCCGACCCGGA
>JBFGJL010000323.1:0-1915 GCA_041577235.1 Acidimicrobiia bacterium
CCGGTCCCGAAGGTCCGGTGGTGATGGAGGTGGCGGTCTCGTCGGGGGTGGTGATGGAGGTGGCGGTCTCGTCGGGGGTGGTGATGGAGGTGGCGGTCTCGTCGGGGGTGGTGATGGAGGTGGCGGTCTCGTCTGGGGTGGTCACGGTGACGTCGGGTTGCGACGAGGGGGTCGTCTGGTCAGTCGAGTCCGGGGACGTGGCCACGGTCGAGTCCGGCTGGGTGGCCGCCGTCGCCGGGGATGGCGCCGGTGAGTCGCTCACGGCCCAGGCGAGGCCGGTCGCCAATAGACTGATCGTGACGATGGCCAGGGCCGGAGAGAGCTTTCGTAACATGGTGTTCTCCTTTCGACCCCGTCAGCGTGGACGCGGCCGCCCTGTCGGCACACTGTCCAGGCACTAAGTCCCCGTTAAGAAGCCGGCGACGTGGGATGGGCGGTGGCTCTCACCGCCTCCTACGGTTGAAGGCGAGCAGGGCCATGAGGACCAGCGCCGCCGGGATGCCGACCAGCAGCAGGCGAGGGCGGGCGATCGCCAGTAGGGCGAGGGCTCCACCGATGACAGCGTTGCGGGGTTGGACCCGTTGGAGGTTGGGGAAGGCCAGCCAGATGGCGGCGAGGACCACTCCCGATCTCACCAGCAAGCCGCCGGTGACGAGGTCGTCGCCCGTCCGCCCAGGCCACAGCAACACGCCCACCCCCGCCCCGATGAGGCCGAGCGCAACGATGCCGAGCGCTACCCGTGACATCGGGCCATTATGGATGCCGGGTCCGGTCGGCTTCGATCAATCCGGTTCCCGCCGCCTGGCTCGATAGGCACGGGCGTTCATCACGTTCCCACACGTCTCCATCGTGCACCACCGGCGCGACTGGTTCTTGGAGCGGTCGAAGAACAGCCACTGGCAGGCGTCGTTGCCGCCGGGCTTCAGACGTTCCCAGCTGCCGTCGGCCATCGCCGTGTAGGCCATCGCCAGCAATCGGGCAATGGCCCTGCGCCCTCCCCTTCCGCGCGGGGACAACCAGAGGCGGCCGTCAGCCGAGACCTCCACCTGCACAGGGCTGGTGGCGCCCACCTCGTTGATGACGGCGGCGGCGGTCGCATCCAGCTGCTCGCCGGCGTTGGTGGCGGCCAGCCGGCGGAGCGCCTCCCGGAGGGCGCGAGCTGCCTCCAGCTCCTCGTCTCCCGGGTCCGAGTCGTGTTCGTCCAGCAGGCCCTGTTCCCGGAGCCACATTCCGAGGGCGCCGCCGGTGGCGATGGCATCCTCGCCGCTCTCCAGGTCGAGCGTGTTGACGAAGCTCCGCACCACCTCCAGCTCGGCGGGGGCGCCGGTGGTCATGTGGGCTGCTCCTCCTCGGGGTCCGTCATCCACCATTCCGTGAACTCGAGACAGCGCCCTTCCTGATCGAGCGCTACCAGCCAGAGATTGTGGTAGGTCTCGGTCGAATAGACGGTGCGGCCGGTCACCACCGCCGGGTCCGCCGCCGACACCACCCGCAGCCGGTCGAAGGTCCAGGTGCCGGGTTCGTCCCGTCGGTCCAACCAGAACTCGACGATCGCCTCGCGACCGCGGATCGGTTCGGCGGCGGGGTGGTGGCGGTAGACGGCGTCGGCGGCGAAGAGGGCCCGAACATCGGCCGGGTCGTTGCTCTCCCAGGCCCGCAGGTAGCCGGCCACCCAGCTGGTGGGTTCCATCGTCAGGCCGGGCGGGGGCTGTGGCGTGCCACGGGCTCGCCACCCAGCAGCCGGACGCCCCAACGGTGGAGGGCGGTGCCGAGCCAGCGACGGGCGGCGGTGGGTCCGGTGTCCGAGCGGGGGCGGCGCCGCCATTCCTCCGCTTCCTGGCGAAGGCGGTGGATGCGGTCCTGAGCGAGGAAGTCGCTGTACAAGGGGTGCATGAGCAGGGCCTTCCGGGTCGAG
>JBFGJL010000324.1:0-1855 GCA_041577235.1 Acidimicrobiia bacterium
CCTCCAGCTGGTTAATGAAGACGATCCGCACCTGGTCGCCCAACTGCACCCGGATCTCCGGGCCGGGCACCTGGCCGTTGTACCCCCACGCCTCGCGGAACACGCCCGGCTCCGTCTCCCACTCGAACACCGAGGCGGTCAGCTCGAACACCTTCACGTCCCCGTCGAGCACTGGCTCGAGCGGCTGCCCCCCGAGGGCGCTGGTCTCGGCGGGGAAGGCAGCCACCCCCGCCATGTAGGAGGCGTCCATCTCCTCGGGGGTCATCGCCTGACCGGCGGCCCCTACCGGCTCTCCACCCTCCCCGACCTCCAGCGTGCCTTCCATCCCCGCTTCGGCATGGCCCGGGATCGAGCAGTAGAAGCGGTAGGAACCGGCGGCGAGGCCCTCGAAGCTGACCGATCCGGACTCGCCGGCGGCGAGGTCGGCCGACGCCCCGGCGTCGTCGATGGTCAGGTTGTGCTCGACCGCACCCTCGTTGACCAGGTCGATCACGATCGGCTGGCCGGCGGGGGCCTGCAGGTCGGCCGGTGCGAAGGCGAACTCGGTCATCACCATCTCGATGGCGTCGGCGTCACCACCGGCAGGGGTCGCGGTCTCGGGGGTGGCCGTGTCGGGAGGGGCGGTGTCGGCGGTGGTGTCCTGGGCTGGCTGGGTGGTGGCGGGAGCCGGCTGGGTCACCAGTGGGCGGGGCTCGCCGGAGGCGAGGGCCACCACCGCCAGGGCAACCGACAGGGCGACCACCAGGGTCACCAGGCCGACGACGACACCGGTCGATCTCTGTTCCACGTCTCTCTCCAGGTCTCGGTCCGCCGGTTCCGGCGGCAGGGTCGATCGCTGCGAGTGTGATCCGGACGGAGACGATCGCCTAGGTCCGTTGGACCCTTCGGGCCGGGGCATGGTCCCCACCCCTCCCGTCATCACCTTCGGTACAGGGTTGACCACGGTCGGTGCCTGGGGCAGAATCAGAGGGCGGCCTGGGGAGGCAGGTGGGGAGAGATGAAACGTAGCGCTCTGACCGTCGTTCTGCTCGTCATGGGGGCCATGCTGCCCCCGCCAGCCCAGGCGGCCCCGGCCGCCGCCTCCCACGAACGCCCCACCCTGGCCGACCTGGACGGGGATCGGATCTCCGACGCCCTCGCCCGGCGGATGGACCGGCTCCCGGCCGACGAGCTGATCGAGGTGGTGGTCACCTGGACCGAGGCCCCCGACGTCGACCGAGCCCGGCGGGCCGCAGGCAGGTTCCGAGTCCTTCGGGAGTTCGACATCATCGACGGGTTCTCCGCTCAGGTGACGGCCGCCCAGGCCCGCAGCCTGGCTCGCCTGCCCGGTGTCTTCCGGGTGGAGGAGAACTTCGAGGTCTCGGTCACCATCGACGCGGCCGACCTGGACTACGGAACGGCCCAGGCTCGCGCCGACTTCGGCGTCTCCGGTAGCGGCGTCAACGCCTGTATCGTCGACACCGGAGCCGATCCGGCCCACGAACAGCTCGACAACGGCAAGATCGTCGGGTTCCACGACGAGATCAACGGCCAGGCCAACGCCTACGACGACCACGGACACGGCACCCACGTCGCCAGCATCCTGGCCGGGGACGGAAGCGGTTCGTCACCGGACGCCGCCACCTACGGAGGGGTGGCACCGGGAGCCGACCTCTACATCGCCAAGGCGCTCAGCGCCGCCGGCAGCGGCACCGAAGCCCAGATCATCGGCGCCATCGACTGGTGCGCCGCCCAGCCCGGAGTGCGGATCATCTCGATGAGTCTGGGAACCAGCGCCCAGAGCGACGGGCAGGACGGCCTCAGCCAGGCGGTGAACAACGCCGTCCTCGACAAGGGGATGGTGGTGGTGGTGGCG
>JBFGJL010000325.1:0-1819 GCA_041577235.1 Acidimicrobiia bacterium
GGCGGGCGGCTCCGGCAGCCGCTTCCAGCGACCCGAGCGGGTCGACCAGCAGGCCCATGGTCAGCTCCGAGAACTCATCTCGAAGCTCCGTCATCGTCGGCCAGTGGAAAGACGTCACCAAATCGCCGGTGCGGGCACGGGCGGCGGCAGCACGGGCAAAGTCGAAATCCGAGTCGAGATCGGAATCGGCCGGATCGTTCTTGATCTCGATGTTCAGGGGGACGTCGCCCAGCTCGCGCAAGAGGTCATCGAGCGTGGTGGGGTGATAGCCGGCTCCGATATCGAGAGCCGCCACCTCCTCCCAACTCGACTCGATCAGCACCCGACCGTCCACCACCGGGTCGTGGGAGAGCACGAGGACTCGGTCCCGGGTCGCCCTGACGTCGATCTCGATCATGTCGCAGACGGCGGCCGCCGCCAGAATCCCGGCGAGACTGTTGTCGGGGTACTCGCGGGGCAGTCCGCGGTGGCCCACGATCAGTGGCATCGGCACCTACCCTCCCGACCAGAAATCCCTTGTCAGGCTACCGGAGCGCAGGTAGCCTGCCGCCGACACGCTCGCTGGGCTTTGTGGTCCGGCGATCTTTGTGAAAAAACTCACAACACTTTTCGATGTATTCAGGAGAATGACTTCGTGCTGACTCTCACCACCACCTGGCGTGAGCTCTCCGCCTGCCGGGATTCGGAGCCGAGCCTCTTCTTCCCGATCGGAACGACCGGCCCCGCCCTCGACCAGATCGCAGCCGCCAAGGAGATCTGCGCTTCCTGCAGCGTGCAGGAGGCCTGTCTCCAATATGCGCTCGAAACCAACCAAGAAGCAGGGGTTTGGGGCGGCTACGCCGAGGACGAGCGGCGCCGGCTGCGAAAGCGCTGGTTGGCCGAACGGCGGCGGCGCGCCAGCTGAACGAAACGCTCGATCGGAGCTCGCTCAGGGATCGGACGGAGCGAAACCCACGCTCAGCCGGTCGCCGGCGCTGTCCATCTCCACGTAGGCGATCCGGGCGAGCGGAATGCCGATCCGCCGGCCCTTGACGTCGTCGAACCAGAGCAACGGCCGGTCGGAGGCATAAGCCCCCTCGATCTCCTCGGCCAAGGTCTTGGTGTCCTCGACCTCGATCTCCACGACCCGGTCGGTATCGCTGACCCCGATCCGCACCCGCACCTCGTCTCCTTGCGTGAGTCGTGCTCATGGTACTGCGCGTCGCTTGCCGTCCCGGCGCTGACCGCGGCCGGGGTCACCCCCGGCAGCTGTCGCATGTTGTCTATCGATCTCTGTTGTCACCTATCGCACATGAACGTATGATCGTGCCATGAGGCATCCACCCGCCCTGGTGCGGCTGGCGGCGCTGGCGGGCTTCGAGGTGGGGGCGGTGGTGGGCCTGCACCGGCTCGGTGATATGCCGTGGCTGTCGATCGACCCGGCCGGATGGGGTGCCTGGCTCGATGCGTCCCGACCAGAAGACGTGGTGATGACCCTGCTGCGGCTGGCGGCGCTGGGCCTGGCCTACTGGCTGGCAGCCTCCACCGCCCTCTACGCCGGCGCCCGGCTGGCCGGAGCCGTCCGGTTAGCCAGCCGGCTGGAGTGGACCACGCCTCCGGTAGTGCGACGGGTGGTCGATCGGGCGGTAGCGGTGAGCTTGGCGGTGGCGACGGCGACCTCACCGGTGGTGGCGGTCGCCCACCCGGCACAACCACCGCTGGCCGGGGAGGAACAGTCCCTTCCCGCCGTCGGCGGAGGCCCCCGCCCGGCCTTTCTGCTCGGTCCAGGGGTGGAGTGGGCCGAACCGTTGCCACCTGATGGAGCCGCCCCCGACCACCC
>JBFGJL010000326.1:0-1551 GCA_041577235.1 Acidimicrobiia bacterium
ATCACCCAGATGAAGCCCATCCAACGCCTCGGTCTGCTCACTGCTCCTCCATTGCAGCAGCTTCGCCACCGCCGGGAAGACACCCGAGGAGGCAGTCGCCAAACGATGCAGGGCTCCGTTCAGCCCCCGGGGCCTTCTGTGCCAGGTCTGCTCCGGAACCGGCGACGGATCGCCTTCTCCAGCTCCACCACCCAGAACACGGCGGTCGACGCAACCAGGACGACGCCCAGCTCGAGGGCAGACAGAGCCTCGGTGGTGAGCAGCCCCTGGGCGGTCGGCCAGTAGACGACCGCAAGCTGGAGAGCCAGCGTGAAGACGACGGTCGCCAGCAGCGGACGGTTGGTGGCGAACCCGAGGCTGCGAATCGAGTGCCGTTCGGATCGGACCGCCAGCGCATTTCCCAGCTGGAGGGCGGCCAGCGAGGTGAAGATCATGGTCTGCCAGGGCCGGTCGGTCGCAGACCCCCAGATTCCCAGTGCCAGGGGAATCATGCCCATCAACAAGCCGACTCCCAACACGTGTTGCCACATGCCGCGGGCGAAAATGCTCTCGGCAGGAGGGCGGGGAGGTCTGCGCATCCCGTCGGGTTCGGCCTTCTCGACACCGAGCGCCAGACCCGGCAGCCCGTCGGTGACCAAGTTGATCCACAGGATATGAACGGGGAGCAGGGGTAGGGGGAGTCCGACGAAGGGGCCGAGCAACATGACCCAGATCTCGCCGGTGTTAGAGGTGAGCGTGTAGCGAACGAATCGCCGGATGTTGTCGTAGATCCGGCGGCCCTCGCCTACGGCCGTCACCACGGTGGCGAAGTCGTCGTCGGTGAGGACCAGATCCGACGCCTCCTTGGCCACCTCGGTGCCCACTGCACCCATGGCTACCCCGATATCGGCGGCCAGCAGCGCCGGGGCATCGTTGACTCCATCCCCGGTCATGGCGACGATGGCCCCGCGCGACTTCCAGGCCTGCACGATGTCGAGCTTCTGCTCCGGCGAGGTGCGGGCGTAGACGGCTACCCGTTCGACGTGGTCTGCCAGGCCGCGAGCGTGCTCCTCGACCAAGGTGGCGCCGGTCACGACTTCCTCGTGGTCGAGGACGCCCAACCGGCGAGCGATGGCGGCAGCGGTGGCAGGGTGGTCACCGGTGATCATCACCGGAGTGATGCCGGCCCGCCGGCAGGCTTCTACCGCCCTCTGGGCGGCCGGCCGAGGAGGGTCGGCCATGGCGGCCAGACCGTACAGCACCAAGCCCTGCTCTGCCCGGTCCTGGGGCTCCGACGCCGGGATGAGCCGACCGGCCAGGGCCAGTACCCGATAGCCCGCCTGTGAGTAGGCGTCCGCCTGCCCGAGCACGAGATCTCGCACTCCTACCAGGGGACGCTCGCCATCGGGTGCAGCCACGGTCGAGACCGTATCCAGCACGGATTCCACCGCTCCCTTGCAGGCGGCCAGCTCCCCGCCGGGTGCCTGGTGGAAGGTGGTCATCCGCCGACGAGCGGAGTCGAAAGGCAACTCCTCGATCCGGGAATGAGTGCGGCGGAGGTTCTCCGGGTCG